>JAAEMC010000754.1 GCA_024225895.1 Desulfobacteraceae bacterium
GAAATATTAATTTCAAAGGCAGATGCTGCACTTTATAAGGCAAAAAACCAAGGACGCAATAAGGTGATTTATGTTGATGTTCCTTAATTGCATTGGAACTTGTTAGAAGCCGTCTTAAAAAAAATATTTTTATTAAATGGCTTCTAATTTGCTTTATTCTAATTCGTCCTTATCTTATCCCGAAGTTTTGTTCTATCAAAGGCAAAAGTACTAAAACCACTTGAATGCACTTAGTTGTGGCCAAGGCCAAAATAATAAATTGGAGGTATAAAGAAAATGACACAGGAAGTTAAATCCGGGGATACCATCAAGGTGGATTACACTGGAAAATTTGAAAACGGGGATGTATTTGATACCTCCGAAGGAAAAACACCGCTCAAGTTTACTGTGGGCGCAGGCATGCTCATCAAGGGCTTTGATCAGGCTGTCATGGGAATGCAGGTCGGGGATAAAAAAACTATTACCGTCCAGCCCGAAGAAGGGTATGGTATAAGGAATGAAGAGGCATTTGTCGATATTCCAAGGGCCAATATTCCGGAAGATATCCCTTTGACAGAAGGGCTGGCGATTACCCTAAGCGATCCAGACGGAAGACCTATCCCGGCCATGGTCGCTGAAATAACAGATGATAATGTTAAAATGGATCTTAATCATGCTTTGGCAGGCAAGGTTCTGGAGTTTGATATCAAGGTTGTTGAAACCGGCCTGGAACCTGATCCTCCGGGCTGCGGCTGCGGCAGTGATCCAAGTGGTTGCGATTCTTCCGGTTGCGAGTCATCCGGATGCGGTTCTTCCGGCTGTGACTGCTAACCCAAAATAGATACATCAAGGGCGGATATTTATTTTCCGCCCTTTTTTGGTTTTAGGCCGGATATTTCATGAGATTTCGGCCATTTTTTTAACACGAAAAGCCCTTAAAAAAGACGGCATTGTCAGGGGCTCAAGCCTTTTTGACTGCACCAAATGCGGTTGCCACTACTCGGCGTTTGACAAGAAATCCGGCAAATATTCCATGCCTGCCTGCGGCAAGGCTAAAGAAGAGTATGTGAGGCAGTTTTTATCCAAATCAAGAACTGCTTGAATAGTTGTTTTCAAGACAATCCACAGTTTTTGTATACATAATATCAGGAAACCCCTTATTTTTCTTGACAAAAAGTTGTTTTTTGGATATTTATTTTCCCGTTTTGTGCGTAAATTGTTTTTTAAAATCAATTTGCGCACAAAGATGAAAACATGGGGTTGAAACCTGCCTGATACCTGACTTTTCGCTGAAGCTGATATGACTGTTTGTGCTCTCTTTTTTTGATTTCCTTTTTATAAGGTTTCAATCCCCCATAAATGCGAGCCAAAGAAACAGGTATACTCTTTGGCAAATAATTTCTTTGTATTTTTTAAAAGGAGCGAGAATGAAAAAGCTAAAGATGAGCTTTAGTACAAGGATGATAACTATTTCAATATTAGCCATCATCTTGTTCATCAGTTCACCAGCGATGGCTAAGTCTGGTGATGCTAAATGGGATCCTAAACGCCTTGAAATTGAGCAAGGACAGGGAACACAATCAACTCAAATTGTATCACTCAAGTCAAAGAAAGGTCTGAAAAACATGGTTCTTCAGGTTTCCCCTGAACTGCAACCTTTTATAAGCATATCCCCGGAAGAGATCGACAATGGACAGAAAAATCAAATTATAGAAATTCAAATTATGATTGATGTGCCGGAAGATGCATCAATCGGTGAATACAAGGGTGCAATTAAACTCAAAAAGAAAAAAAAGGAAAAAGAGGAGAAAAAGCACCCCAAGACAAAGCCCTTAAAAATTAATCTAACCATCACTGAGAATGACGGGTTGCCTCCTGATCCGGGAGAAGCCGGGAAAGAAACACTTCTTGGAATTGATAGCGATAATGATGGTGTTCGTGATGATATCCAGCGGTATATACATTATACTTATCCGGATGAGGAACAAGTCCGGAATGCACTCTCGAAAAGAGCCGTCATATACCAGGAGATTCTTTCTCGGTCAAATGAGCCTGAAACGGCTGAAAAATTGGCCGGCGAGGTATACTGTAGTACAGAATGCCTTTTTAATATTAAAAAGATGGCATCGATGGACATATCTGCAGCCTTTAAAGCAGAATTCTTAAACACAGAAGAACGTACCTTTGCATGGATCGATTTTAATAAACTTTTAGCAGGGAAGGTATTTTTTAGCCCTTCTGATGAAGAAATAGAGAATTGCTGTGCCTCTGAGACAGAAGTAACAGGGGGGACTGATGAAAATTAAATGGTTATGCTCAATAATATTAATAACGTCACTTTTTTTGTCAAATAGCGCTTTCTGTTATGATGATCAATATGATACGTATGTCTTTTTTGGCAATGGGGTGCTCAATGATGTCCAAAGTACTGCAAGTAGTGCGAGGATGTTAAAGCATAAATTAAGACAACATGTTGATGGTACTAATTTGGAAGGTAGAATTAGAGTCGCTTCCTCTCATAATCCTACCATAGGTGCCATAGGTGATTTGCTTGAGGCTCATAAACAGAACCTTCAGACAAGTTGGATTCAGTTTTGGCTTATACTTTCAGGCCTGAATCCAATGCCGGATTACTTTCAGCAGAAATTAATAGATATAACAAATTCGGTCAAGGACGACATTGTACAAGGTAATGTCCCCGAGTTGCAATATCATATTGATACATACAACAATCTTCTAAGTGACTGCAAAAAGGTTGTGGTTGTACCTCATTCTCAAGGCAACTTGTTTGCGAATATCGCATACTCTAAGATTGATGAGGATGCTAAAGATAGCTTTGGGATTGTTGCAGTTGCTACGCCCGATAGTTACGTTGCAGGTGATGGGCCATATACAACATTAGATGAAGACTATATAATTGGGGCGATTCCATTTGCTATGGATTCTAACTTAGATAATTTCTTTGGTCCCATAAATACAAACGAGATAACCGGACATTATTTTGGCAGATCTTATATGTTAGAGGGTTATCCGGCTGAAACCAAAATCCTTGATGATATAGTTGCTACGATTGAAGATTTTAAGAATCCTTGTCCGAATGAATTGGTTTTGGTATCTGCCGCCCCTGGTACAGATATAAATAGTACAACTGGAAGGTCTGAGGCTGATTGGAAAGCTTTTTTATGGGATGTTGGTAAAGGAAAATATGCTGAGAATATTCCTAAGAGCGAAGCACCTTGGGATTTTGTTTCATTTCCTTGTGATCTGGCAGATCTTGATTATTGGAAATCCTTGCCAACAATATCGGCAACGGGAAATCCACTATATGAACGTGAAATGCATAATACTTATAGGGCTCCTATTCAGAATAGTAACGAACCAGCTTGTGGGAGCAATTCAACAGGTTCCAAAAGCTCTTATGCTCGTGGCCCCAATGGAGAAGTCCCAATTTATAATACTTGTGAATCAACTTATTCTTTTTATCATACAGGTGATCCACTATATAAGATTGAAGATTCAACCCGGACGATAGATAATAATGGACATAAAAGCAGTTATAGATACTGGCAAAAAAATACCCATCAATCGGTTGGTATTTTAACAACTGAAAACTATTTTGAAACGGCCCATCGTGATAACCAACCCGGAAATTCTTTTTCTGAGAGTACAGGTACAGGAACAATAACAAGACAAGGCCCATTTGGTGATAAAATCACAATGCCAATTGGGAAATATACATATTATGGTGGTGGAGAAAGTACAGCGACTGTGTCATCTCTTAAATCTGGCGGACCTTCTGGTACAAATTATATGACTGGTAATTATTATTCATATCCCAGTGGTTGGACTCAATCAGGTGGTAGACTAAGAGGTACTTATGGTAATAATGTTGTCGCCCAGATCTTAGTTATAGAGATGGGAGTTACTACCGTAGATGAGAATTCAGAGCTTACAGACTGGGACCATCAGCATGAAATATATGGAGCCATAAATTATGTAGATGATGAAGAGGAGACTCCTTATTTTGATTTAACGGAATCTCAACTGGATTCGGCTTTTAGTGCTGCTTGTAAAGGTTTAGCTGATGGTAGAATGGCTGTTCAGGAATTTGATGGAGTTTATTTTAATATAACTACTTATGAAGATCAAAATTAAGTGATACTTTGGATCATATAAAAGCATAAGACAAATTCCCCATGAGAATTTCAATAAACACTTTCATAGTGATTGCTATCTCTCATGGGGGTTTGTACCAAATGTTTAATAGAAAGCAGGAAACTGGAGACTTACCAAAGGAATAGGTTTTAAAGACACTTTGTCTTTCTAATTTGCTTAAAAATTTCTGTGTAATTAATTGTAATCATAACGGTTTTAAAAACTTTTATTAAAATTTCATGAAATATCCGGGCTAAACATATCTTGGTGTATCTTTGGTCTCTTCGTAGTAGGTTTCAATCCCAACTTCCCTGATCCGTTGGTTCATTTTTACCCAGCGCTTGAACAGGTGGTCGTCAAACCCGGTCTTTTGACAGGGAAAGTCTTCACATTCATAACAATAGTCCAGGTTTTTTTCCTGGTGGCAGGCACGAACCCCGCAGGTTTTAAGGAGTTTGCACTGTTCATGACGGCATCCCCGGCAGTTGTCGGAAGCAAAATAATCCAGCATTTCTTTAAAATCAGGATATTTTTTAAATATGGGATCTCCCACCATGGTTTCAAATCGTCTGGCATAGATGTCAAAGTTGCCCAGCTTTTTATTTAATTGCCGGCTGAATTTACGGATATCGCCATCAATATGGGCAAAACATTTTTTGCAGCTTAAGCCACAGGGCGCTATGGCCTCAAGAATTTGTTGCGGAATCATTCAATTTCCTCCAAAATACAAGATATAAAAGCGATTATTTTTTAATTATAATTTACTTGGTATTTCATGGTATCAAGTTAAAATAAATTGTGAAACCCATAAACCTTTAACGCAATTAAAATGTCCCGAAAACAATCAATCATACTTCAATTAGACAAGATCGCCGTCCGTCACCAGGACCGGATTATTTTTAAGGATACTTCATGGAAAATAAACGTATGTGAAAACTGGGCTGTTATAGGTGAAAACGGATCTGGTAAAACAAAGTTGATCAAGGCGGTTTTAAAGCAGCTGCCCCTGGCTCAAGGGAAAATAACAGGGCCTTATTCCAGGGATGCCATTGAATTTGTCTCATTTCATTCCATTGGTGCCATGCTTCAAAAACAAGGCTCTTTTTACCAGAGCCGCTGGACCTCTTTTATGAATGACGAGGCCCAAAGTGTAGCCCAATTTCTTTCTTTTGAAAGGATTCACAGGATCACTCCTGGCCGCCCGGACAGGGAGTTACCACAAAGAGATGCTTTTTTAAACCAGGAAGAAAAGGTGGTTGCACAGCTTCAAATTAAAGACCTGTACCCTAAAAAACTGATCCAGCTTTCCAATGGAGAACTTCGAAAGATATTGATTGCCCAATCCCTGTTAAAAGCGCCCGGGATATTGATTTTGGACAACCCGTTCATGGGATTGGATCAGGAGTATCAAAAAAAGCTGGGCCGGATTTTAACATCCCTGATTGCCCAAAAGATTCAGATTGTCCTTTTGCTCGATAATTCCAGACTGATTCCGGCATGGATTACCCATCTTTTGTGGGTAAAAAACAATGGGATTGTTGCAAAGGGGCCTGTTAAAAAGATGCTTTCTCAATATCCGGTTCAACAGCCAAAAATTGGAAGAGATAAAAAAGTCAAACCAGCAAATATTGATTTTGCAAAAATTTTAATTGAACAAAAAGACAGCAGTCCTTGTGTTCTGGTCCAGCTTTTTAATGCCAGGGTCATCCATGGAGAACACCGGATTCTTGATAAGATTGACTGGGAAATTAAAAAAGGGGAACACTGGGCACTCATGGGGCCTAATGGTTCCGGAAAATCAACTTTGCTGAGCCTCATTCTAGGAGACAATCCCCAGGCCTATGCCAATGAAATCCATTTGTTCGGTCAAAAGAGGGGCACGGGCGAGTCCATCTGGGACATTAAAAAAAAGATGGGATTTGTGGCACCGGAACTCCAGTCATATTACCCGGGGAATTTCAATGCTTTTGACGTGGTTTGCTCAGGCTTTTTTGATTCCATTGGGTTTTTTAAATCCTGTACATCAGGGCAAAAAGAAACAGCACTAAAATGGATGGAGGTCCTGGGAGTCAGTCACCTTGAAAACAAGCTGTTTGGCAGGCTTTCCAATGGGGATCAGCGAATACTGCTTTTGGCAAGAGCCCTGGTCAAAAATCCTACCCTGCTCATCCTGGATGAACCCTGCCAGGATCTGGATGCGGTCAACCGGGCCAAGGTGCTGGCCGTAGTAGAGCAGGTGGCTAAAAACATGGGCACCACCTTGATTTTTGTTACCCATATCCCGGATGAGATTCCATGTGTTACTACCCATATGCTGGTGTTAGAACAAGGAAAGGTAAAAGAAACAAAACATATCAATACATAATGGATAACCAGAAAAATGACTGCCTTAATATCCATTTTAAAAAAAAATGCTGCACTGTATAAATTCCCACCAAAGGGAAATGAGAACTGCAAGATATTTTTGTCCGATCAGTGCTATTAAAATACCCAAGTTTGGGGGCCAGGAAAGTGATGAACGCATATTTAAAAGCTGTTGTTCCCAACGATGATGTCGTTTTCGATGTCAGTCTTGCAGTACAGACCTACAAGGATTTTTTATCAATTCAATTACTAGGAAAACATAGTAAACAGCCCGGGAATCTTTTCGATTTAATTCTCGACTACATCTCTTGCTGCGATAACTATTCGCCCCGGAATGCAGGATTCGATTTCCAGTGGCAGCACCATTGGAATTGATAAAGATTTCAGTATTTTTCTGAGAGCCTTTTGCTTTATAGTAAAGCCTCTCTTGCTATCTCAAATGACTTCAATTTTTATCATAATTTTTCTGTTGTTTTAAGAAATCGCCCAGTAATTATAAAATATTTTGTGATTAGTATATTTTTTCCCTTGACAATTATTTTTGTTTTAATTATTTTGTCGACAATCGACATAATACAATCGACAAGAAGAGGTGATACGATTTCCATGATTGAACCAAAGCTTGGTTGGTATGCTCAGAAAAAAATTATAACCGTCGAAATAAAGCCAGATCGAATATTAAAAGAAATTTCATCTAATTGAAGTTGAACAACTTGTTAAGGCAACACATCATCAAAGGAAATAACGTAGTTTAAAGTGAATCTAAACAAGTTATGGAAGACGAAAAAAAATTAGAAATCAAGGATGTTCTGTCGTGAAATCAAATAGCAGAATAAGGGATGATCCGGTTCATTTAAGACAATGATCTATCTAAATTGGAGGTACATCCCCATTCTGGTAAAGCCCATATTATAGGGGTTATCAGATCATCTGGTTTTGGCAAATCTACTTTGATTGATGTACTGATTACTCAATTTTGTAATCCTGGCAAGCGGTCTGATGATCACCTGTAATTTGTGAAAATTTTTTAGGAGAAAAACATGATACATGGCAACTGGCTATCCAAATGGGCGCATAACACAGGAGACAAAAAGGCGCTAATAGACATTGATTCAGAAGAAGCATTAACATTTGCTCAACTTAATAAACGTGCTGATCAAGCTGCAAACCTCCTTCAAGATCATTGTAAGCTTAAAATGGGTGACAGGGTAGCAGTACTCTGTGAAAATCGTATTGAACTAGTAGAATTATATTTTGCTGTTGCTAAATTTGGGGCAATTCTTGTTCCGATTAACTGGAATCTTCCATATGATGAAATCGTCTACATGCTTGAAAACAGTGAGCCTAAGGTATTGTTTTACGGTTCACATATGGAAGAATTTATCACATTTTTATCCAAAAGAGGATGGAATGGCTTATTACTTTCTTTTGATGAACTTTCTGTAAATTCATATCCGGCAATAATGATACAATCAAAAGATTATCCTGTAAGTTCCGAAGAAATAACCGAAGACACGCCTTTATTGCTGCTATACACCAGCGGGACAACAGGGCGGGCAAAAGGTGTTGTGTTAACTCACGGTACAATTACATGGAATGCTATTAATACAACCACTGCATGGGATTTACATCACGAAGACGTTACACTAAACCATGCACCTTTATTTCATACTGGTGGATGGAATGTTCTGGCTCTCCCTCTCCTGCACCACGGTGCTACAGTTTTACTTACAAAAAAATTTGATACTAATAAAATAATTGAAGCCATTGATCACTATCGGGTTACTGTGTTTTACGCTGTGCCGACAATCTTCCAAATGATGTTTAACAGTGAAAAAATGAAGGATACTAATTTGGATTCTGTTCGCTTTTTTATCAGTGGCGGAGCACCGTGCCCCATTCCACTTATCAAGCAATTTGCCAAGAAAGGACTTCTGTTTAAGCATGGCTATGGCCTGACCGAAGTCGGTCCTACATGCATAGTTCTTCACGAACGAGATTCCATACGCAAGGCCCGCTCAGTAGGCTTCCCTGTTCTGCACTTGGATACGCGTATTGTAAATGATTCAGGAGAAGAAGTTCAGGGTGACGAAGTGGGCGAAATGCAGTTTAGAGGCCCGACAGTTTGCAGTGGCTATTGGCGAAACTCAGAAGCGACCCTTAAATCAAAAACAGAAGATGGATGGTTTGCAACCGGTGATCTTTTCAGGAGAGACGAAGAGGGTTATCATTATATGATTGGCCGCCTGAAAGATATGTTTATTACTGATGGAAAACAGATTTACCCTGAAGAAATAGAAAGAACCCTGTACGAGATTCCATATATTGCTGAAGCCGCAATTATAGGTATCCCAGATATTGAACGGGGTCAGGCCGGGAATGCCTTTATAGTATTAAAAGAGAATTCAAACCACTTTTCCCAGGATAAAATAATTGATTATTGTCATGAAAAATTAGATGCCCACAATGTTCCCCAAAAAGTAACCATCCTTGATTCATTACCAAAAACCTTTACAGGTAAAATTAATAAAATCGAATTAAAAATAATAGGGGGTACACAATGAAAAAGATAACAATCTTTGACTCTACACTTAGAGACGGTGCTCAAGCTCCTGGTAATAACATGACAGTAAATCAAAAATTAATTGTAGCAAAACAATTGGAAAAAATTGGTATAGATACAATTGAAGCTGGATTCCCGGTATCTTCTCCTGATGATTTCGAAGCAGTCTCTCTTATTGCTCAAGAGGTAAAAAATTGTAAAATTTGTGGTTTTTCACGATCGCAAAAAGGCGATATTGATAAAGTTGGGGTAGCATTAAGAAATTCTAATAATTGCCAGATTGAAATATTAGGAAGTGCTTCAGAAATCAATTATAAATATAAAAGGAATTTGACACAGGAAGATATTATTGCTGAATCTGAAACACTGGTCAAATATACTAAAGCAAATTATCCTAATCTTGAAATTTCATATGGCCTGGAAGACGCTGCCAGGGGTGATATCGGATTCTTAAAAGAATTGTCCCATTCCGCTACAAATGCAGGGGCTAAAGTAATTGTTGTCGGTGATACTGTAGGCTTTGCGAATCCTTACGATTTTGGAATAATTGTTGGCGAAATTAAAAAACAGATTCCTGAAGATGTAACACTCAGTGTTCATTGTCACAATGACCTTGGCATGGCTGTTGCCAATTCTTTAGCTGGTGTTGCAAATGGCGCTTCTGAAATTCAAGTTTCGATAAACGGTATTGGCGAAAGGTGTGGAAATACTCAGATGGAAGCGATGGTGCTCGCGTTAGTGGTTCACCCATCATTTGGAAAGACACGAATTAAACCGGAATTTTTATCTGAAACAAGCCAAATGCTTTCCGATATCATTGAAAGAAAGCCGGCTTATGAAGCCCCGGTCATTGGGAAGAATGCATTTTCCACAGAAGCAGGACTACACATGGATGGGATAATGAAAAATCCTATGGTCTATCAGTTTATTGACCCAAAAGTCATTGGCAGAAAACAGGATTTCATTTTGGGGTACAACTCGGGGAAAAGCGGTTTTGAATATAAATTAAACCAGCTTGGATATCAATACTCTTCAAATGATATCACACAACTTATGCAGAAGGCCAGAGGGTTAAGAGACATCAATGATTATAAGCTAATTCAATTATATAATGAAATTCAACAATAACCGAATATTTAACTTGTAAAAACAAAATTTAGAAAAGGAAAAATCATGTTAAAAGGATTAAGACGTTACGATGTGAAAACTGAAGCTCAAAATGCCTACAATGTTATCAAATCCGGTGGATTAGTAATGATTGAATCAAAAGTCGGGTATGGTTTATTGGGCCATTCTGCCGAATCAATGAAGAGAAAATACAAACTTAAAAATCGAAGTTTTGAAAAACGGTGCATCTGCATTGGCAATCAGGATATTTTTAATGAATTGAGCGTATGTACCAAAGAAGAGAAGATAATTGTTGAAGAGCTTTCAAAACGGTATCTGATCTGCTTTGTCACCCCATATAATCCGGATTCCAAGCTATTAACCGAATTGGATGAATTTACACTTCAACAAGTCACTAAAGATGGAACCATCGGGATATTTTTAAACCTTGGTACACTTGCTGAAACAATGGCTGGAATCGGTTTAAAAGAAAATATACTTTTAACAGGTTCTTCAGCAAATGTCTCACTTACCGGAAACAATTACACAGTAGAATCAGTCGAACCTGAGATAAGAGAAAGTGTTGACTATATAGTAGATGGAGGCATGGCTGTTTATCATAATCCCAATGGTCTTCCCGGAACCGTGCTTGATTTAAAGACTCTTGACCCAATCAGAAAAGGGGCACTTTACAGCGAAATTATGGGTAGTCTTGAGTATTTAAAATCCGGTCATTGATCATTCACCAGTGGACATTAAACATTCACCAGTGGTCATTGATCATTCACCAGTGGTCATTAATCATTAAACAATAAGGACAATGTTTTGATACCGCATAAAATGTATTCATACCTCAACAAATGCCTTTCAAAAGAGGTGATTCGGGATCGTGTTAGAAAAATCAATAACATGTGTTTCATAGAGATTGGATATAATGATGAGTTTCTCTTATCCCAGATAGACATCAAAATAGACCATTTTGGACCGTTTATCGTCGTGTGTCTATGGGATGAGGAATCTCCACTTGAAATCGGTGGATATTTAGTTGTTGATAATCTCTCAATGGGAAATCCTTCCATGGGTGGCATCAGGATGCTTCCTGATGTCACCCCTGCTGATATTGCTAATTTAGCACGCGGAATGACATTCAAAAACAGTGCTGCAAATCTCCCTTATGGAGGAGGGAAAGCGGGAATTGTATCAAGAAATGACCTTGCTGATGAAATTCACACGCAAATTATTCAGGGATTTGCAAAGTTGATTTATAGATTTAGATCTATATACATCCCAGGCCCTGATGTCGGTACAAATGATAATGATATGAAAACCATAGCAATTGAAAATGGTCTAAATCATGTTGTTTCAAAAACAGCCGATATGGGAGGCAGTTGTATAGATGAAGTTGGGGGAGCCGCCGGAGGCTTAATTATTGCGCTTCTAAGTTTAATTGAACTAATGCCGCGGTTAACAGTACTCCCTCAATTTTCAAATCTTAAAATACCTGAAGCCAAAGATTTAACAATTCTCTTTCAAGGATTTGGTGCAGTAGGTGCACACGGCTCAAAAATTCTTAAAGAAAAAATTCCTGAAGCTAAAACGATTGGAATAAGTGATAAGGATGGTTACCTCTATAATGAAAAAGGTTTGCCTGTCGAATATCTTTTTGATGAATGGAAGAAAAATGGACTTGTTACAAAAAAATATAATAAAGATGTAATTGCCTATGCAGATGATAAGAACCAAACCACTTTTTTTTCAGCAAATCCGAATCACCTCCTTGGTGAGTCAGCTTTTTGTTTTATTCCGGCTGCGCCTGTTGCTAATTATATCGGATTATTACCATCAGAAACTGCTTCAATAAATATCAATGATATTGGAAATTGGTCAATTATTATTGAAGGTGCAAATACATTTTCTCCACACCCGGATAAAAAGATAAAAAGGCTTAAGTGGGAACAAATAGTTTATCGAGAAAAAAGTACCATGATTGCAAATGATTATCTCGTTAACTCAGGGGGAGTCATATTTGCTGCTCAGGAACATCTGATACCTACTCCAAAGCACCTTCAACTTCCAAAAAAATTGCTTGGGGATAAAAATGCTGTTGACAACTGGCTGTCAAAGCATAGCGAAGCATTTTATAATCTTTCTATCAAACGGCAAAACGCAGGTGATCGATACAGAAAAAAAGCTATCCACAAAAATATGGAAGAACTTGTGGATATTCTTGTTTCAAACCCTGGTTATCTTCCTTGCGATGCATCAGAACAGATTAGTACCCAACGGCTCACGGATA
>JAAEMC010000755.1 GCA_024225895.1 Desulfobacteraceae bacterium
TATAAAACCGTATTACCCCTGGATTACCATGAAATCAGGTATGAAGATCTTGTGGAAAACTTTGAGAATGAAGTCCGGCAGCTTGTTCAATTTTTAGAAATCCCTTGGCATGATTCTGTTTTAAACTATATTGCACATGCCAAAAACAAACAGCATATCAATACGCCCAGCTACCACCAGGTAACACGACCCATTTACCAGACATCAAAATACCGGTGGGAAAGATATGCCAAACAGCTTGCCGGTATAAAAGATGTTCTCTTGCCCTATGTCTCTGCTTTTGAATATACAGATCCATCTCAGCACAATTATGGCGATTCCCAAAATAAAGTTCCTAAAAACATAATAGATTAATGGAATCGCTTTTGAGCAAATCGATTGTGGTATCAAGAGAATCTTAGCCACACATGATAGAAACAGGTACCGTAGTATCGGAACATATTTTTGCGATTTGCTATAGCAGGGTTGTTATCTGAATTGAAAATAGAATAATTATAATTTAAAAATTACAGGCCAATCACTTTTTGAAGATCTTCGAGTTGAACTTCATATCTTTTCCATAGTTGGATTGAATCTTTATATATTGGTTGTCTCACTTGAATGGCGCTGGCAGTTGCCACTCTTCTCTTAGTTTTATGGAAGGAGAGGCATGCCTCTTCCCACGGCAGGCCGCCGAACTCAAGCAGTTTACGCGTTTCTTCTTTCTGGTTCGAAACCAGATTTTCATACTTGATTTCATAAATATAGCCCGGCAAAGTTATTTTCCAATGCTCCATCAGGTCCAGGTAGAGATTGTAATAGTGACCCAACTCCTTCATGTTATATGCATATTTATGCGTCTTTTGGCCTGAAAAAAGATGCTTAAAGATCGAAAAGCATGTATCCATCGGATCTCTTGTGCAATGAATTACTTTTGCATTGGGTAGAAACAACCTGATAAAACCAATGCTCACAAAATTATGGGGCATTTTATCAGTAATAAATTTCTCACCATCTGCATGCTTTTGAACTCTATTTATGTAATCCTGACCAGCTTTCTTGAAAGGATCAGCCTTTCCAGATACAATTTCATCGCTGCCTTTCTTGAGTTCTTCCCAGGAGAATTGCCTGGCAACAATTGAAAAGTCTGTCAGTTCACCAGCACCGAATACTTGAGGATGGCTGGCTAAAATTTGTTCAACAAGAGTGGTGCCCGATCTTGGCATACCCAAAATAAAAATCGGACTTTTATTAGAACACCCCCCCCTTTTTTGGCGACTAAAA
>JAAEMC010000756.1 GCA_024225895.1 Desulfobacteraceae bacterium
AAAGATATTCAGACAGTAATAAAAATGGCCTGTTCCGGCCGTGCTGCCCAAATTAATAAAAAGCTCAAGATTCCGCCGCCGGGTCAATTATCCCAAATCCACCTTCAACAGGGTAAACGCATGTAACGCGGCAGGTGGAGCCTTGATGTAGGATCAGGGTCCATGGGGTCCGGGTTGCAAATCCCCTATATATAATTCTATAGTGAAGAAAAAATAGATTTATTTCGCCTGAAAACACATTGGAGGATTATATGAAACTCATTGTCAGCAATTTTCCCCCTCAAACTCAAAAAGAGGACATCCAAAAAATGTTCCAGGTATTTGGCGATATTCAAAATATTACGCTGCTGTATAATATCTACACCAAAAAATTCAGAGGGATGGCCCATGTGGTCATGCCGGACGAGGCCCAGGCAAAAAGGGCATTGGCAGAACTCAACGGCACAATAATCGATGGAAACACAATCTCTATCAATCTATCCGTCAAAAAAAAATTATAAATATTGCCAGGGCAAAATTTTAACCCGGACATATCATCCGGTTGCCTTATTCGGGAAAGGGAATTATCGAGCGCAATAATAAGACGTGATCTCAAGACTTCGGGACGCAACAAATGATATGGGGGATTTTTAAATATTAATCATACAATCATACTCTACCCCTTCAAAAGTTTTAATCCTGGCTAATGCTGCTTAAAAAA
>JAAEMC010000757.1 GCA_024225895.1 Desulfobacteraceae bacterium
AACAAGAGGTCCTAAAAACGGAATAAGTCCGATTAAAAGTCCTACAATTGCAAGTGCAACCCAAGCAATAGTTAGAATAATTCCCTGATTTATATGGAATTTTACAAAAGGATCATTTTTATGGTCATCTATAAATGCTGTAATAATCTTTTCCGGATTTTCCCGGTATCGGCGAAACCATTCAAGAGTTTGTCTGGGGACTTGGAACCCAGGCGTATCCACAAACCGGATGATGTTTTTCCCATCCAATTGAACCGTATAAGCACATGATATTGTGGTTTCCCCCGGCATGGGGCTTACACGGATTTGATCATCTTCTGTCAGGGTTGACACCACAGATGATTTACCTTCATTGGGATGGCCGAGAATGGCAAATTTTGGCATTTTTTGGATAGCATATCCTGATTGGTTCATGGCCTGCACCTTTGAACTGCAATACCAGAGTTTTCAAGTAAGGTGACTGCTTTTTTCCATACCTTGAAGTTCATATCCTCCCCATTCACACCTAAGGATTTTTCCATGGGATTCTGGGTTAAAAATATCCAAAGTGTCTGATCGGCAAAATAGGTATTTTTTACTTCTTTAAGATAGTGAAGGCGTTCTCTTATGGGCGGTTGCCATACTTCCTGAAGCAAAACAACATGTGCAGGGCAGTGTATTTTTGCGTCGGTTAAGGCCTGCACATCCCGGTTTAGATCAAAATCAATGGGAATCGTTTTTTCAATAGTAAAGCCCAGGTCCTTTTTAATTTTATTTTCAATACCTGCCATACAATCCACCGGATACACCACAGGTGATGCCAATATAAGCGCCTTTTCCAATTGATGCGCTGTCAGGTTTTCTTTCATCTTTAGTGGTTTGTTCAACTCAAAAGACTGTCTATATTTGCGGTTATCAACCCTATTTTCCAAATCCTCGTCTTCTTCAGAGGAGATATCCAAAAACGGATTCTTCATTCTTAAAAGCAATTGTTTAAACCTTGGCGCGTGAATATCAAAATTGGCAACGGCATTTCTTTGGGCCGCAACGCCTGCGCCTATCAGTATCATCCTGGGCAGCACTGCATAAAAAAGGATACCAAAACATAAGAATGGCCACCAGGAAACCAGATCTTTTGTCGCAAGGCTGATCATCCCTTCCTTTAAAATCATCCGTGTCCCCTCTATTTGATCGAGGGTCGGGTGGGCAATTGAGTCGGACACAAACCAGGACCAAGGCTTTGCCATGGTGGCAACAATCCTATAAATGGTATCATCGCCGGCAAAAAGTGTGCTTTGCCAGCCAAAGGCCAGGTCACTGGTCACCACCCTGAAAAACGTGGCCCCCAATACGCCCAATGAAAAACAAAGGGCAAAAATGGAGGAAAGCACAAAAAAGAGCCAGAAGAAAATGTTTTGATATTCCTTTTGCTTCAAATGGATCAAGGCAGCAGTGTATGTCATTGTATCAAGGCTTTTGTGAAAAATTGGATGTTTCAATCTTTGCAATACCCCTGGCAGCCAATTAAAAATCACATGGGAAAAAATAAGGTGAATAATTGAGTGCTGCCCGGCAAATG
>JAAEMC010000758.1 GCA_024225895.1 Desulfobacteraceae bacterium
ATGGGATTAAATAAAAGATATCTTCTGTCAGTTTCTGAAGCACTTCTCATGTAATCAGCAGCACGCTTTGCAAAAAGCTTCATGGCGAAAAGCCTGGTATAGGCATCAACAAACATCTGTTTGATGTGGGGAAAATCAGTGACATACTTGCCGTAAAGATTCCGGTTGGCAGCATGGTTCAGCCCTTCGTAAAAAGCATGGGTGCAAATCCCAATGGATGCCCATCCCAGATTAAATTTTCCGACATTAATAGTGTTCAGTGCGCAGTCCCAGGCATGGGAACCTTCAGAAAGGATATCCTCATCCGTGATGGGATAGCCGTTCAGCGCATATTCAGCTACATAGCCTTCCCAGTCCACTACGTTTTGGACAAGATCATAGTTTTCATGTTCAGGATTTACGCCGAAAAATACATACTCGCCGTTTTCTGTGTTCTTGCCAAAGGTAGAGACGATGGCTGCCTTATTGGCATTTCCAATGTAATATTTGCCGCCGTCCGCTACGTATTGACCTTGTCCGAGAGGTGTTAAAGCCATGTCAGATGAATAGAGATCCGCGCCATGGGTTTTTTCAGAAAGCCCAAAGGCAAAGATGCCGCCATCCTCTAAAAGCTGTGCGGTTTTTTTCTTTATTGCCTCGTTCTTGCTCATCCAAATGGGTCCCAAGCCTAAAATACTGACCTGCCAGGTGTACCAATAGGAGAGATTATAAAAGCCCAATATCTCATTGAAATCGCATATGCGGCGGGTATCCCATCTAGCATTTTCATTGTTGATTGCATATTCTTTGGGCGTTAAAAGGGTGGCAAAAATTCGATTCTCCTTGATAAAAGCGATAAAATCATCATACCAGATGCGGTCATGGTAATCGTTTTTAAGCTTTTTCTTGCCTCTTTTCTCAAAGAAATGAATGGTTTTCAGCATTATTTCTTTTGAGGCCGGATCCAGGTGGTCATAATCGAGTTGTTTGGGGTTTAATAAGGTCATTTGTTTTTCCTTTATTTATGGTCAAGTTCTGCTTTTGTTTTGTTGGTATGCTAACTTTAAACTCTTATTCACTATTGACAACATCCGTTAATAGCCTTCTGAAAAGTATTTTCTCTTCAAAGGAGAAATTATTTAGAATAATTTCATTGGCTTTGAGGCGTTCCTCTATTAGTTTTTCTTTCAGCTCGTCCGCCTTTTGGGCAGTATAAAGAGACATTACTCTTTTGTCATGGGGATTGGGTTTTTTCACAATCCAGCCAGCTGTGGCCATTCTGTCCAGAACGCCAGACAGGGTTGCTTTATCGAGTATGAGGAACTTTGAAAGCTGGGCTGCCGTCATGCCTTGCTTATACCAGAGGCCTTCCAAAACAAGATGTTGAATGTTGGTTAAATTGTAAGGGGTCAGCAATTTTTTAAATTCAGAATGGGCTTTTTGATAGGCTTTCCCCAACAGGAAAACCATGCAATCCGGTACATCTTCTGGCAATCTGTTCATATTTTAAACTCCTTTGTATACGAACAATATAGATTTTTATCTTTCCTGTCAAATAAATAATGAATGGATATTCATTATTTATTTGATTATTTTTGTTGACATAGTCATCTGTTGCTGTTATCAACTAATGAGGATAGCAACTAATAATGCTTTTGAAAAACAAGGATTATCTAATGAATACTGAACAAATTATGTATTTCAGGAGGATTACAAGAAAACTCGAACGGTTGAACACAGCCCAATGTAATGAGATATCCATTTGCTACAAAGTTACCGTCAGCCAGTGTCATATACTGCTAACGATTTTTGAAATGGGAGAGATCACAATTGTTGATTTGGCCACGGAACTACAAATTGATAAAAGTACGGTTTCAAGAACCATTGAAAGCCTTGTCAGGCAGGGCAGGGTGAAAAGAAAAGTGAATCAGGCTGATAGACGTTATATGCTGATTACCCTTTCAAAGGAAGGTGAAAAAGTTGTGCAAGGTATTAATCAGCAGAATAACGCTTTTTATAAAAAGGTTTTTGAAACCATGAATAGCCAGCTTGAAGAAAATAAGTGTAATGACTCTGAAGTCTTTGGTATAAAAGCTTTTGCACAACAATTTGAAGCTTATACCAATGCTTTAGAAGCAGTTTTGAACCAGGAACTAAACGGTAATGTTTATAAGTAGTTATCCATATTTATTAGAAGCCGTCTCATAATAATTTTTTAGACAGCTTTTATATAAACCCAATCAAGAAAGGATAAGAACAATGACAAAAAAAAGAAATATAGAAAAAATGGCAGAAGAAAACTGGGATTCCGGGTTTTATTGCGCAGAAAGTGTACTGGTTGCCGCTTCAAAAACCTATGGGTTTGAATCGGATCTGATCCCGCAGATCGCCACGGCATTTTGTTCCGGAGTGTCAAGAACTTCCGGAATGTGCGGTGCGATTTCCGGTGCGCTCATGGCCATTGGCGCAGTAAAGGGAAGAAATAAACCCGCCACAAAAGTGGATGCAACTTATAAAATTGTCCAGGAGTTTTTATCAGAATTTGAAAAAAAACATGGTGCCACCAATTGCACCAAACTTCTGGGATTTGATCTGAGCACAAAAGAGGGTCAGGCAGAATACAAGCGAAAATATGGGGAATCCGAAGAGTCGTTTTGCGGAGATCTCACAGCTTCAGCTGCCGGGATTCTGCAAAAAGTTCTGGATAGACACGGTTAATTATGAAAAGCAGAAGAGGTTGTTTCATAATATAATATATTAAAACATGTAATGTATAAAAAACATGCTGATATTTCCATATTCCGGGTTTAATATTAAATAAAGGAGACATACCATGCTAACCAGTGTTCATTTTATTTTGACTTATACATGTAATTTTGAATGCGACCATTGTTTTTTGTACTGTTCGCCTAGAACCGAAGGGACATTTACAATTCAGCAAGTTCAGGATGTAATGGGTGAGTTTGAAAGGCTTGGAACGGTAACATCGGTTGGTTTTGAGGGAGGTGAACCCTTTTTATTTTATCCCTTGTTGTGTGAAAGTGTTCGGATTGCTACTGCAAAAGGCTTTAAAACCGCTGTCCAAACCAATTGTTATTGGGCCACAACAAGCAGTGATGCCCGATTGTGGCTTGCTCCGCTTAAAAAAGCAGGCCTTTGTGTTCTTGAGGTCAGTGATGATGCATTCCATCATGACAAAGATGAGGATAACAATGCAAAGAATGCTGCTGCAGCGGCAAAAGCCCTTGGACTAAATATCAATTCCATTTGCATTAAAAAGCCTGAAGTAAAGGTCCAAACGGATCAGAAAAAAGGAGACCCCATCTACCTTGGCGGACCAAAACTTAGGGGCAGGGCGGCTGATAAGCTGATAAAAGGCTTGCCCATAACTTCGCATAAGGCATTCATTCAATGTCCCTTTGAAGACCTTGAAGACCCGACTAGGGTTCACATCGATCCTTTTGGTAATATTCATCTGTGCCAGGGTCTGAGCATGGGCAATTTTTTAAAAACTCCTTTTTCAGAAATTGTGCAAACCTATGATCCGTCGAATCATCCAGTTGCGGGTCCATTAATTGAAGGCGGCCCTCTTCAATTGGCCAAAAAGAATAAAGTATCCCATGAAAATAAGTATGTGGATGCCTGCCATATGTGCACAAGCATCTGCAAAAAGTTGGTGGATAGATTCCCCCAGGTGCTTACCCCGGCTAAAATATATGGGATTGAGGATTCGCAAGAATAACAATTAAAGGAAAAGAAATGACCACCATAAAAACCGAATCAATGGATAATGTTACTATCATCAGGCTGGATAATGGGGTGACCAATGCGATCAATCTTTTAATGGTCCGGGAACTTGCTGCGGTTCTGGCAGAACTCAAAAAAAAATATAACGGGCAAAACCATGGAATTGTTCTTTGCGGTAATCCCAAATTCTTCTCAATTGGATTTGATCTACCTAGCCTGATTAACGAGGACCGCAACAGCATGAGCCAATTTTTTTATGCTTTTAATGAATTGGCCTTGACGTTATATACATTACCTTTTCCGTCCATTGCAGCCCTGTCGGGCCATGCGGCTGCCGGAGGATATATCCTATCTTTGATGTGTGATTTCAGGTTTGCTGATTCTGATAAAAAACTTGGGCTTAATGAGTTGTTGCTGGGGATTCCGGCCCCATATCTGACTGATATGGTCATGCGCCAGATATCAAATGATCGCGTGGCAACAACCATGCTTTTTCAGGGGAATTTTATCACTGCATCTGATGCATTGGGGTCTGGATTGATTGATAAAGTCTTTACCGGCCAGGATGTTGAAAAAAATGCCATGGAAAAAGCAGCCGCACTGGCAAACTCACCTGGACCCGCTTTTGCACAAATAAAATCCAACCGGGTGGAAGATATAAAAATCAGGTATGAAAAAAAACATAAAGAAAAAAATGATGCATTTCTGGATTGCTGGTTTGGTGAACCAGCCCAGACCTTACTCAAAGAAGCGGTAAAAAAATTTTAAAGGATCCCGGTATTTGGAAATTGAGGTCTTTGAACTATCCTG
The DNA here is from genome assembly GCA_024225895.1 of Desulfobacteraceae bacterium. Taxonomy (GTDB): domain Bacteria; phylum Desulfobacterota; class Desulfobacteria; order Desulfobacterales; family Desulfobacteraceae; genus JAAEMC01. The sequence goes on from JAAEMC010000758.1 coordinate 4,537, forward strand.
GTTAGTTCGATAAAAGCCAAACGCCTGACACCGCAATAAGGGCTCCTATAATTGCTCTGGCGGAAATATGTTCCTTGTGTATGAAAATGGAAAAGGGAATGATGCAAACCGGCACCAGGGAAAAAATGGTGGATGCTACGCCAACGGTCAGGTAGTGTAGCGTGAGAAGAGATAAAGAAACCCCTAAAAATGGCCCTAAGATAGAACCCGCAATTGTAGTGCTGGTTGCGCTGATATTTTTAATTGCCTGACCGACTGACTTCCATCTTTTGGTTATGGTAAAAAAAAGAAAAAAGCATAAAAAGGCTGCAATTGCCCTGATCTGGGTAGCTGCAAAAGCATCTAAGTAGCCTGTTTCTGTCTGCATGCCGGTTTTGCTTAAAATATATCCAAAAGATTGCCCAAGCATTCCGCCAATCCCAAATAAAACTCCCTTTAATGATATCTGCCGTGATTTTCGTTTGTTTGGATTAGGGGAATTGTTCTTTTCCAGAATCACTATGCATACCCCGGACAGGGTGACGGCCATACCGGTCCATTGAAAAAGCAAATAGCTTTCGTCTATAAACAGCCATCCGGTGACAGCCGCGACAGGAGCGGACAGGCTCATGATCAGCATGGCAAGCCTTGGGCCGATTTCCACAAAGGCTTTGAATAAAAAGATATCTCCTAAAAAGAATCCAATCATGCCTGAAAGGGATAGATATATCCAGGCACGCTTTGGAAAATCAAAGGGAAGGATGTCGCCGGTTCTGATAAATAATAGAATGGAAAAACAGACAAGGGCAGTTCCGATACGGATAATATTAACAGGCGTAGAACCTACTTTTTTTGAAGCGGATTCAAAAAATTGTACACTTAAGGTCCAACATAAAACCGTTATTAGACCTATGAACTCACCAGCATAAGGCATATTAATCCTTTGAGGACAAATCGTATAATTATTTTATGATGAAAATTAAAAAAAAGTATTAGCCATGAAAGGTACTAAAATAAAAACAAACCAGAAACAATACATGGCCCATACAGCAGGATTTTTTCTTAAATTAAAAGAAATGGCCTGGGAAAGGGATATGTTTTGCGTAATAAAAGAGTCAAACACAAACCAGCAAAAGTAACCTGTAAGTATTGCGGAAATGATAACAGCGCCCATCAAGGAGTCTAAGGGAATATACTTTATAAACACAATTACAGCAAATATGGTGGAAACAGCAAAATAACCGAACGCAATATCATCACTTATATTTTTTGGGGACTTCATATCTGCCCTGCATATTAAAATTGAAATTTACAAAATGTCCATTACCATGGAACTTATTGTTTTTCAAGCTTGGTTCCCATATATTTCACATCTGATTATTATCCTTTTTGCAGACCGTGGGAGTCTGTTGCCTGCAATGCTTCTAAGCCGAATA
>JAAEMC010000759.1 GCA_024225895.1 Desulfobacteraceae bacterium
ATTCTGGCAAAGGGGCAGGCATGGGAATAAGGGTTGTTATCCAATGAATCATACAGGTCAGGATGAGCGTCAAAATGAAGTATATTTATTTGGTTATACTTTTGGGCATGGGCCTTTATCCAGTGATGATCTAAGGAAAACGGTAGAGGAAATCAGCCCTGATGCCTTTAAAGAGTTGAACCTTGCAATTTTTGATACCTGTTATGAGACCGGCAGAAAGATGTTATAAAATAGCTAAAATAACGCTTGACACCCAAACTTTGTACACTGTATACAGTATACAATATTAAATCGAAATTATCTTGAATTTTATATGGAGAGATCTATGGACCTTTTTAAAAATATCACCGTCTTATCATTGGAACAGGCCACCGTTGCCCCATATCTTACCTATCGGCTGGCCCAGGACGGCATGAACGTTATCCGGCTGGAACATCCGGTTTACGGCGACCCCAACCGGTTCATCGGCAAAAACGTCTTGGATGAAAAACGGATGAACTCATATTTCCTGTGCATCAATGCCGGGAAAAAGGCCTTAACATTGAACCTGGCCGATCAAAAGGGAAAAGAAATCTTCGCCTCCCTTTTAAAGGAACTTGACGTAGATGTATTTATCACCAATCAACTACCCAAAAACTACCAGAAGCTAGGCATTGATTACGATATAATGAAAGAGATCAAGCCGGATATCATCTGGCTGGGGCTCACCGGTTTTGGCCCGGACAGTAATGAAGGCGCCTATGACCCCATTCTCCAGGCAAAATCCGGCCTCATGGAACTGACCGGTGAAGCCCACGGAGATCCCCAGGTTGCCGGTATTCCGCTGCCGGATATGGGAACCAGCGAGCATGGGTATGGCCTTTTGATGAAAGCCTTGTTTAAAAAGGCTGCCACAGGTGTTGGAACCCGCATTGACCTGTCCATGTTTGAATCTACGGTTTCCTGGCTGACGGTCCCCATTACCCTTTCTAAAACCTTTGGTGACAAAATTTCCAGACGGGGCAATACCCATGAATTTTTCAGCCCGGTTTCCGTGTACAAGACATCAGACGGATTTGTATACCTGGCCTGCGGCAATGACCGCCAGTGGGAGGCCATGGTGTCCCAGGATATGTTCAAATCTTTGGCCAAAGAAGAATACAAAAACAACAAGGGCCGTATTGAAGATGTGGATAATTTAAATAAAGCCATCAATGATATTACGATCCAGCACACCTCTGCTGATCTTGTCGAACTCTTCAAATCCATTACCGTACCCATTTCCGTAATTAAAAATGTTCAAGAGGTGGTGGAGGATCCGCTGGTACAGCGCCGAATTCTATCTTCCAAAGACCCCAAGACCGGAACCGAACTCACCCTGGCTCCCCCACCCAACATGACGCCGTATCTTAAGGAAACAAACCAAAGCTTAAGTTTTCCACCACGATTCGGGGAACAAAACCAGGAAATTTACGGTAAAAAACTTGGATTTGATGAGGCTCAACTGGCGGATCTAAAGGAAAAAGGAATCATTTAAAGGAGACTGTTGATTCATGAAACTTGCCAGCAAATTTAAGGAAAGGAAATCTCTTGGTGAGGATGTTTTTGAATATTTAAGAACCTCCATCATCGACCAGGAAATCAAGCCGGGTAGCCGCCTTGTGGAAAGCAAGCTGGCCGACATGATGGGCATCAGCAGAACCCCCATCAGAGAAGCCTTCCACAAGCTGGAAAGGGAAGACTGGATTCGCAAAAATAAAAATGGCGGATTCAAGGTTGTGGCATTGTCCCGGGAAGAAATTGAAGAAACCTTTGGTATCAGGGCGGTGTTGGAAGCCTATGCCGCCCGGCTTGCGGCAGTCAACCATATCCAAAAGGATCTGGCACCCCTGGAAAAAAAGATCGCCCAGTACCAGGATCATCTGGAAAAAGGCACGACAGAGCAGCTCATGAAAACCAATACCGAGTTCCATGACCAGCTCTATGCTTTGAGCAAAAGTCCCAAATTAATCAAGATGATCAATACTTTAAGGGCCCAGATATCCCGGTACAGGCAGATTATTCTTACCCAGGAAAAGCTGGCAATGGTGAGCAATGAAGACCATCACAAAATGATGGAAGCCATTAAAAACAGGGAAGAAGATTACGTGGAACAACTGGTCAGGAAACATATCCTTAAAGGCAAACAAGTGGTTTTGGAAGAACTGGCCAAACAGGAGTCTGACCAATAAAAACCATGTGGCCAATTGATGAGATATTAAAGGGAAACCAGAATGCCGGATCAAGGCTCATCCGCGGGCTTGAGGATCGAGACCCTCAAGCCTTTGAAGCCTTGCAAACGCTTTTTCCCCATTCAGGCAAGGCATTTATCATCGGGATTACCGGTGCCCCGGGCGTTGGTAAATCCACCCTGATCAATTGTCTTATCTCCCATTTGCGTCAAATGGATAAAAAAGTAGGGGTCCTGGCAGTGGACCCTACCAGTCCTTTTTCCGGTGGTGCGATTTTGGGAGACCGGCTGCTGATGCAATCCCATTCAACAGATGAAAATGTTTTTATCCGTTCCATGGCTTCAAGGGGAAGTTTGGGCGGTTTATCCCGTGCGGTAAAGGATGCAGCAGTCATCCTGGATGCCATGGGATTTGACATCATCATAATTGAAACCGTGGGGGCCGGGCAGTCTGAAATTGACGTAAGCATTATGGCCCACACCGTGGGGATCGTCACCATTCCGGGAACCAGTGACGGGATACAGGCTGTGAAAGCCGGTATCATGGAAACCGGACATGTTTTGATCGTAAACAAAGCAGACATGCTTGAGGCAGATGAGAGTGTACAGCGACTGAAAATGGTCCTTGAAATGCAAAAGCCGATCAATAGTTCATGGAAACCGGCCATTGTCAAAACATCTGCCAAGGAGGATACTGGGATAGCGGA
>JAAEMC010000760.1 GCA_024225895.1 Desulfobacteraceae bacterium
AGCAAGGGAGTGCATGGATACTCTATCGGACTTGCCAAAACAATCCAAGATACAGATAAAATCTTGGATTCACTTTAGTTATCAAAAAGCCGCTTATATCGACTTCATCCCATAAAGGGGACGAAAATTAATACAGGCTGATTTATCAATTTTAGTATACAGGACTTCAATGACCAATTATAAGGGATTTTAAAATGCACCAACCCTCGTTGGGCAGGAAGCATTTCTTGCATTGCAGGCTGTTTTACGGTACATTAGGATATATCAAGTCCGAAGCGACGATTTCCCTGAATTGTAAAAACATCCTGTTGCGACAATAGCAAATTTCCTTTTTGTATAGAGGTTTCAACCGGGAAATACGCAATATTCTTATTTCAGATTCAACCATTAGAGGAGCATCAATTGGATATCAAAACCTTTTCAAATAAGGGCCTGGACTACGACCGGGCCATTGAAATCGCGGATGGAATATTCTGGGTCGGATTTTACGATACCTCATCCGGACTGCACTGCAACCCTTACCTTATAATTGACGGTGATGAGGCCGTGGTGATTGACGGCGGCAGCCGCCCGGATTTCCCCACAGTCCTGATGAAAATCCTCCAGACCGGAATTGATCCGTCCAACATCAAAGCGCTTATTTATCAGCATTATGACCCGGATCTGTGCGGCAGTGTTTCAAATTACGAAGATATTATCGGCAGTAAGGATTTAAAAATAATTTCCGATAAAGAAAACAATATTTTCATCCGGCATTTTGCCGTGACATCACCTTTGATCGCCATTGATGCCATCAACAGCCAGTATCAATTTTCTTCGGGCCGGACCTTACAATTTATCAAAACGCCCTATGCCCATTGCTGCGGCAGTTTTGTTACCTTTGATGCCGCTTCCGGGATCCTGTTTTCCAGCGACATTTTCGGAAGTATTGACAGCCACTGGGACCTGTATCTGACAATGGCGCCTGATTGCAGAACCTGCACGACCTATGATCCCTGCCCCAATGGAAAATCTTGTCAAATCCCGGGCATCCTGGGCTTCCATTTGCGGACCATGCCATCGGAAAAAGCCATGCTCTATGCTTTGGAGCAACTCGCCGGTATCGATTTTTCCATTATCGCCCCCCAGCATGGCAGTATTATTCACCAGCCCGAAGATATCATCACGGTATTTGAAAAACTGAAAAACCTGAAAGGTATCGGGATTGACAGACTTTTAAACAGCAGGCAGGCTTCTGCCGAGCTTGGGGATTTATCAAAGCTGATTAGCCGGCTGCAGGAGAAATAATTATGAACAGCAGCGCTATCCTTGAAAAAATTGCAGACATCCCAAATATTGATTCCGGCTTAAAAAACGAGATACTACAGACTATCATTTCGCTTAGCGCAGATATCGGTGACAATAAAATCAATGCCGGACTGCTGAATAAACTAATTTTTAAATATGCCGATACCGAAAAAAAACTCTTTGAGCTAAATCAGTTGAAAAATAAATTCCTGGGAATTGCGGCCCATGACCTGCGCAATCCGCTCACATCCATCAGAGGATTCAGTGAGCTCTTACTCGGCGGCGAACTTGGGGATGTCCCCGAGGAGCACAAAGAATTTATTTCCATGATTTGCACCCTGAGTCAGAGCATGCTTGATATGGTGAATGACCTTCTTGATGTGTCCGTAATCGAAAGCGGTAAACTGACCCTTGAAAAAAAGACCGGCCATATTAACGACCTTGTAAAGCACCGTATAAAAATATCAGCCATAATTGCCGAGGCCAAGGGGATGAAGATCAAACAAAGTTGTGCCGGGATTCCGCCTTTTGACTTTGATGAAATCCGAATCGGCCAGGTGGTGGACAACCTGATTTCCAACGCAATCAAATTCTCACCCCATAATAGCGTGATTGAAATTTCCACTGCCCTGTCAGGCAAGGAGGCAATTGTCCAGGTAGCAGACCATGGCCCCGGCATATCACAGCAGGACCGTGAAAAACTCTTTGGAGAATTTGCAAAGCTTTCGGCCCGGCCGACAGGGGAAGAGAAAAGCACCGGCCTGGGCCTGGCCATCTGCAAAAAAATAATTCAAGCCCATGATGGCAGAATCTGGGCGAAAAACAAGGAAGGCGCAGGCACGATTTTTTCAATTGCCCTGCCCGTGGAGAATGTAAAATGAGTAATAGAAAGCAGGTCCGTGTTATGGTGGCTGACGATGAGATGCATATCCGGATGCTGATCAAACAGGTGCTCAAGTCCATGAACGCCGATATCGTGGCAGAAGCAAAGGACGGTGGGCAAGCTGTTGAAATGTATAAAGAAAAATGCCCCAATATGATATTTCTGGACATCAACATGCCTGTTAAAACCGGTGTTGAAGCGCTCAAAGAAATTATCAAAATCAACCAGGAGGCAGTCGTCATCATGTTGACCTCGGTATCTGATATGGAGACAGTATCAGAGTGTATTGATGCAGGCGCGGCAAATTACATCCGCAAAGATACCCCGCTGGAGGAATTAAAGCGGTTAATAAAAGAGACCTGGGCGGAAAACAAACCGTCCTGAACCTAACCCGGATATTCATGAGATAATAAGAAAAATATTAAAATAATTTCATTATATTGCAGCCCGGGTAATTTTAAAATATTTAAAAACATCACTTCTAAATAATGAAGGAAGCCAACCATGCACCGGCGATACGATTACAAAAAAATAATGAAAGAGATTGCACAGGACAAACAGGTTGAAACCTGTGGCAAGTCAAAAATTGTCAGCCAGGATGACATCCAAGAAATGCTCAAGGCTAAAAAGAAATCCAGGGGAGACCAGCAGTGAAAAATAATAAAGTATTCATGGATTTGCTGATTTCCACAGCAATCATTACAAGTGATGATGCCATAAGGCTGCTGGATAAATTCCATCAGGATGCTTATGATGTCCTGGTTTATCTGCAGGAAGGGAATGTAGCCCCGAAAGATACCTTGGGAAAGCTATGGGGCGATTCCCTCAAAATTGCTTATGTTAATCTGGACAAAACCATATTCGAATCCCGGACAGTGAAAAAACTACCAGGAAAAATCGCCAGAAAGCAGCGAATAATCCCTTTGTACCAGATGGGAGACACTGTAACAGTAGCCATTAAAGATCCCAGGGATAAGGAGGCGGTAGATTATGTCCAAAAGGCGATCGGCCAAAGAGTAAGCGTGGTGTTCAGTTTTGTCAAAGATATTGAAGACGCCATTGAGATTCAATACCAGTCGAAGGATACCTTGGAAGCTTTTGTGACAACCCTTGCCCACCAGAGTCTTTTCAAAGGAACCAGCAAAATTACCTCCGAACAGATTTCCAGACTGGCAGGAGAGAAATCCATTGTTGAGCTGGTCAGGGGTATCATGCTGTTGGGGGTCAAAGAAAGGGCCAGCGATATTCACATTGAACCCCAGCAGACATTTGTGCGGGTCCGTTTTCGCATTGACGGAGATCTGTTGGAGCGTCTCAAATTGGACAATGCGCTTTTGCCTCCTTTGGTCTCCAGGCTCAAAATCCTGTCCAAACTGGATATTACAGAGCGCAGACAGCCACAGGACGGACGTATCAGCCTAAAACTGGCCAACAAATCCATTGATTTCCGTCTCTCCACCGTTCCCACCATCCAGGGGGAAAAAATTGTCATGCGGATTCTCAGCCAGACCGGGTTAAAAGAAGTTCCCGATCTGGAGGCTTTGGATTTTTCAAAAAAGGTGCTCCATGATATTCGTCAGATCATCGATACGCCCAATGGTGTCTTTTTTGTAACCGGCCCGACCGGATCAGGAAAAACAACCACATTGTATGCCATCTTAAATGAACTCAATACACCGCAAGTAAACATTACCACGGTAGAAGATCCTGTTGAATACCGGCTGCCGGGTATCACCCAGGTTCAGGTCAACCATAACGTGGACCTGGATTTTGCAAGATGCCTGAGAGCATTTTTACGCCAGGACCCCGATGTCATCCTGATTGGTGAAATCCGTGATCTGGAGACAGCCAAGGTTTCCTCCCAGGCAGCACTGACAGGACATCTGGTTCTGGCCACCATGCACACCAACTCTGCCCTCCAGGCCGTTACCCGTTTGGTGGAAATTGGTGTTGAACCTTTTCTGGTTGCCCCGTCTATCATCGGCGTTATGGCCCAACGGCTGGTCCGCAGAATCTGTCCCCATTGCAGGGAACCCTACGAACTAACGATGGAAAAAGCACAACACTATTTTACAAATTTTGAAGGGGAAAAGATTGTCTTTTTCAAAGGGACGGGATGCCCGGAATGTAACCACACCGGTTTCTTAGGAAGATTGGCCATACATGAACTATTTATTATGACAGAAAAGATACGGTCCATGGTCTCCAAAGGGGTCTCCATTCTTCAAATTGAAGAATATGCCCGGCAAACCGGATTTCATACCATGCGCTATGACGGAATAAAAAAAGTTCTCAGGGGACTGACCACTATTGATGAAATAGAACGGGTCACATCCATGGAGCCTGAGTTGACCACTTAAAAAGGATATTTCAGAATAGCCCGGATTTCATATCCATGACGCTTCCATCAGGAGATGCCTAAGTATTGAAAAAGGCGCACACAAAGGTGCACCCTTACTTTTTCCAACCTGGATATTACCCTTGCCTGATCGGGACGATAATAACCTCGACCCGGCGGTTCATTGCATGACTTGAGGATATGGGACGGGATTCTCCATACCCCACTGCTCGGATTCGCTGGGGAGCAATTCCGTTGCGTATCAATTCATTTGATACAGCCTGGGCTCTTCTTTCTGAAAGCTGCTGATTATATTCCGCCGATCCCTGGGTATCTGTATGGCCCCCAACCTCTATTGTTGTCTGGGGATATTTGTTCAAAACATCGGAGATCCGTCTTAATTCTGCATACGCACCTGGTTTGAGCTGGCTTGAATCATAATCAAAATATGCTTCCCCTTTAAAGGTAGCTGTCAGGATATCCTGCTCTCTGCGAATGCTGGCAGATTCCGAAGCCGCAATGGCATTTCTTAATTCCTGTTCCTGCAAATCCATATAGCGCCCAATCTGATTGCCTGCAATACCACCCAGGGCCGCACCAATTCCGGCGCCTATAAGGGTGCCTTCTGTATCGCCGCCAATGGCCTGGCCAAGAATCGCCCCCACACCAGCGCCCACACCAGCGCCAACCGCAGTTCCTTTTTGCTGGTTTGTCTGCATGCTGGCGCAGGAAAATAGAGTTGCCGCCATCACTAAAACCAAAATCAAAAATAATATTTTTCTCATCTAATTACTCTCCTTATCTTCTATAAAAATGTCATACTTAAACTTTCTTTTGAACCATGACACCAAAAAATTAAAAAAGTTCATATTTCAACATAAAAAATTGTATCAAATCTTTGCGGACACATTTTTTCATCCCTAACTTATAATCCTTTCATGCTCGAAAAGACAACTTTGTCCGCGATAAATTGTATTGTTATATTTTTCTGGTCATTACCCCAAATACAACCTTTGGTACCAAGTGCGGCATCGCATTTATCCGGCTTTCCAATTATCTGTATCACCTGGGGATAATCCATCCCGACTTTAATTTTATTATAATTGTCCTGGTTCAGTTTGGTGCATCCGACCAGGGATACGAATAATAAAAATCCAACCATCGCCATCTTTATACTGTTCTTCATTTTAATTTCCTTTTGTGTGCCATTCAACCTATGTGGCGACCAAGGGTATTCAACCTTTGGGTACAAGTCAATTGAAAAATAGCCATATTCATACCCTAAAATCCGCAAACAAAGTCGATAATACTTGAAGACCGATCGAACACGCAACAGCCAAAAGGATATTGGTCATGACCGGTCCTTGGTTGAATTTGAGCCGGCCTTCATTGGGAAGATAGATATTGAACCCGGTGATATCTGAAGTCAGGCATCCAGTATTTTTCGTATACTGTGAGTCAGGTCACTAAACTGGTATGGTTTTTCTAAATATCCGCATGCGCCATGGTTGAGGTTTTCTTCAATTTTTGCTTGTGTCGCATATCCGCTTGATAAGAGCACTTTCACTTCAGGATCGACTAAAAGCAGTTCCTCAAGACATTTTTGTCCTCCCATGCCCGGCATATTGATATCCAAAAGAACAAGATCGATTTTATCCTTTGACTCCTTAAATATTTCAAGGGCTTTTTCCCCGTTTACCGCGGTTAACACCTTATACCCCAAGGGTACCAAGCTCTTTATGGCCAGGTCTCTTATGATTTTTTCATCATCCACGGTCAAAATCGTTTCCGTGCCGCCCGAAAGCCTTGTAACTTTAGAGTGTTCTCTGATTTTGAGCTTTTCTTTTAATGCCGGAAAATAGATGGTAAAGACCGTACCCTTATTCAGCTCGCTACGGCAAAAAATCGTTCCCTCGTGCTCTTTAACAATACCGTAAACAGAAGTTAGACCCAATCCCGTTCCCATACCGGTTTCCTTTGTGGTGTAAAAGGGATCAAATATCTTTTCAACGATCTCTTTGCTCATACCATGGCCGGTATCTGCAATACTAAGCTTTACATAGTCACCTAAAGCCACATCCCGGCCATCATAAAAAAACGGTTTATCAATTGTTATATTTGAAGCCAGGATGGTAAGAGTGCCGCCATCAGGCATGGCCTGGGCAGCATTGCTGCCCAGGTTGAGAACCACCTGCTCGATTTGTATGGGATCTGCCATAATGATCCAGAGATCAGGGGAAAAATCCATGTTAATTTCAATCATCCTGGGAATGGTTTGCCCTAATAATTTTTTCGCCATTTTTACCTGGCGCTCGATGCTCAATGGTTTTCTTGTGGTCTTGGCTTTGCGGCTAAAAAAAAGCAGCTGGCTGACCAGGTTTTTGCCCCGTCCTGAGGCACCATGTATAGCTTTTATATTAGAATAATCCGGATCTTCTTTTTCCTTGTCTAAAAGCATGAGTTCCGCATATCCTGCGATGCCCTGCAAAATATTATTAAAATCATGGGCAATACCGCCGGCAAGGGTACCTATGGCTTCCATTTTCTGAGATTGACGCAATTGGGACTGCAGCTGCTGCTTTTCCTTTTGAGCCTTTTTCAAGGGGGTTAAGTCAACATCAATGCAGAACATTTCCTTACCCTGGGGCGTAATGCTCATGACATGGGAAGAAAACACCAAAACATCATTCTTTAATTTGTCCTTTAAGACCAGTTCGCCGGGTACAATTTTTTCGCCGAATTCAACCCACCTATAATGCAGGTCTTTTACCTTTTCAACCATAGTTTCCGGTATTATCAGTTCTTCCAGTTTTTTACCTAAAGCTTCGTTTTCGCTGTACCCGTATAATATTGCACTTGCCCGGTTCCAGAAGGTGACGCGTCTTTGTTCATCATATCCCTGAATGGCGATTTCAGATACTCCTTCAATTATTTCCCGAAACCGTTTTTCGCTTTGACGAAGAGTCTTTTCCATTCTTCTGTAGTTTTCCACCTTTACACGCTCTTTGCCATATTCCTTTTTGATGACCACCATCAAAAAGACAATAAAGCAAGCTGAACAAGTGACGGTGAATATGACATCGGCAATTCTAGCCGATTCAGAAAAATAGGGTATTAAAAGAAAAGGAAAGCTTAGTTCCAAAATATACAAAAACACAACATTGGCAAACAAAAGAAACGAAACCACCCAATAGTGCCGATCATCACTGATGCAGACAAAACCTACAGTAGAAAGGATATATAAAAAGATAACCGGCCCCCCAGACCCCTGAGTGGCAAACCAACTCACGGATAAAATCAAAAGGATCAGGACAATTACCGGCCATTTGAAAAACATATTTTTAAAGCGGGAAAGATAATAAAAAAAGACGAACATCAATACCGACGCCACTGTAACCCATTTTACAAGCCAGTGTATTTCAAAAAACAATTCAGCGATAAAACTGGTAATGGCTACGGCAGACGCAACAAAGCAGACCAGGTTATAAATTCGCTGCTCAAGCCCAAGGCTTTTTGTATGCCCGGTTATAGAATCCAGCACATGATTTATTAATGTGTTGATTCTTATTGATCCAGATCTTTGATTGGCTTCCATAATCTTTAAAATTTAAAAATCGTCCTTAAACAAAATAGGCTATAGTCAATCCATTTAAATTAAATAGATTATGCTGCTGTTTTCGGTTTTAAATAGGACGGCAGACAATCATAAACGTCCAGAGGTTTTTTTACACTCCGGTTCATATCAACCAAAAACAAAGAATCAATTCCCGGCGTACTTATATCAATGGGATCAGGCTTTGTTTTCAAGGTGTTGCCCGAGGTATCCGTAAAAGGCAGGACTAAAGGGCCTGAACTTTCCAGGACATATCCCATCTGGCCGTTTCGCAAAAAAATAATACTGCCCGGCGGATAAATCCCGATACTGCTGATAAAAGAATGAAGGATGAATTGGAGCAGATTGTCCTTTTTGGCATACATCCTAAAAACTTCAGTAACCACATTGATCTGGTTGCCTGCTTCCTTATAGCTGCGTTTTGATGTCATGGCGTCAAATATATCGGCGAGCCTGCAAATCTTCACATACAAATTGATATCAGCCGGTATCCTGTCCAGGGGATAACACCGTTCTTCTCCTTCAAAAATCGGGGCATGGTGATATTTTACAGTGTTCATTAAAAAAGGATTGTTGAGTTTATTCTTCTCCATGATGGTAATTCCAAGTTCCTTGGAGTGACGTTTTACCGTATCATATTCCTGGTCAGTCAATTTTCCGGATTTATTTTTAATATCTTCTGGTACCATCACCATTCCGATATCATGGAGGAAAAATCCAAGGGAGATATCCTGAAGTTCACTTTCTAAAAAGCATTTGTATGAATTAACCTGTTCATTGTTGTCTGGTTTTTTGACAAGATTCTGCCCTCGTTTTTTATTCTCTGCGTTCAAATGTTTATTTATGACCGCGCTAAAATTGTCGTTAAATTTGTTGAGCACGGTTGTAGCAGTGGCGCAGACATTTATGGAGTGATTGTAAAGATAGTCATCAAAGGAAAGTATCTCTTTGCTCAGATAAGAAAAAGGATTGTTTGTCGCAGCTAAAAAATCATACAATTTTTTAACGTGGCTGCTGACTTCATTATGGTCAAATTGACCGCCGGATGCTTTGGTATCGTCAAACGCTTTCCTGATGCATTTTTTGGATGCCTTATAATTTTCACCGGCCATCTTTTTAATTTCTTCGATTTCCATAAGTTTTTTTTCAATGCCTGCATCTGCATGGACCGGCGAAAAGTCGGATTTCAATTCTTTTAAACCTTTTGGCTTATCCCCTTCTATCTGAATAGCCTTGCCTTTTTCATCCCAGATGCCTGAATTTTCGCCTGTAATTAAAGGCACCTTTTTCACACCGTTTTCCTTTATAATCTCAAGGGCTTTTACCCTGGTGACCATAACATCCCTTGCCAGCAGCAGAATCTTATTTTGATTATACACATCAATACCGGTGGAAACCTTGCCGCCTTTTTTAACAATCTCTATAAGATCATCTATATCAATATTTCTATTTTTCATGGTTGCTTCCAAAAATGTTTAAATTGTATTCTGCCATGTAATTGGCTTTAAAAGGGAAAAATAGTTTCAGCCCGAATATTTGACAGAACATCGCAAATACGCACCCAATGACAGTAATGCCGTATCATTTCCTTAAAATAATGAGAAAAATAAAAGAATCAGGGTAAAATATCCGGGCTTGTTTAAAAGGTATAGTAAAATGGGGTGTTGTTTCAATCGGGGAAACCCTGATTTTTTAAAAAGGCCTGCCTTGGCAATAAAAATGTTAAAACCTATGATTTTTCTAAAACCTTTAAAAAAAAGATTTACAAGGGATAAGGAAAATTGCAAACTATTCCCATTAAGGGCTCAAAAATAACGCTCAACCTGCATACAAAAAATCATCAATGATCAACTTAACAAATGCTAAATACAAAAAGAAAACGCTTTTATTTTAGGAATGGTCTTTTGATCATCTTTGCGGCCTGTCTGCTGGCAGAATTCTGTTATCAAAAGGACTGGCTGCTTCCTTTGGACAGCAGATGCTATGATTCCTGGCACCATATGGCCGGCATCCGGTCCGGTTATGATCCCAACGTGGTATTGGCAGCCATTGATACTAAAACACTTTCTGCCTACAATGAAGATCCCTGGGTCTTCTGGGGACCTTATTTTGCCAAGGCCGTCCAACATATCCGTTCTGCCGGCGCCCGCAGTATTGGAATTGATATCCTTTTTACCATCAGCCCTGAAACCTGGCTTCAAAAAATGGCATTTGAAGGATCTGATTTGAGCCGTACCTACGACATAGCCTTCAGGGAGCAACTCAATGCCGGCGGTGTGATTCTTGCGGCCCAGGCAGTCTTTTCTGAAAATAATCCAATCGACATCATCCTTCCGGCCATGGAATATCTTTATTCGTTGCCCGACGGCCCTTTATCCGTGGGGCTGACCAATCTTCGACAGGATGAAGACGGCGTGATCCGCACTTTTATTGTAAAGCTGTTTGATGAAGGCCAGCCAGACACAACCCTGGGCCCCTTGATTGCTTCAAAAGCCGGCATTGCTTACAATGTTCCCGGGATTTCCCGTATCCGATTTGTGGGGCCGCCGGGTACGGTGCCCAGGATCTCTTTTAAAGATCTTCTGGATCCTATGGCCAAGGAGTTCGACACGGCCAAGGCATTATTAAAGGATAAAATCGTCATTATTGCCGTGGAGCAGGAAGGATTAAACGATTACCATTTAAGTCCCTATTCAGGAGGATTTTTACCCAATAAAAGCATGAGTCTTATGCCCGGTCCCGAGATCCATGCCAATATTATAGAAACCCTGATTACCAAAAAATTTCCCCGGGATCTTTTGCCTTTAAAAAGAATAATCTGGATGTTTTGTTTTGTTTCCCTGGGCACATACCTTTCCCAGATAACTGGTCCGAAAAAAGGAATTATGATCATCTTTTTGTTGATTATGGCTTCGGCTGTCCTGTCCTATCTACTTTTTTTAGAAGATATTGTGGCACCCCTGGGAAATGTCATTTTAGGCCTTGGCACTGCCTACCTGGGGGTGTTGAGCATGCGCCTGACCCGGGAAGAAAAAGAGCGAACACAATTAAGAAAGACCTTTGGTCCATATGTCTCAGAGTCTGTTCTCAAAGAAATTATCAACAGTGAACAACACCCGACCTTAGGTGGTGAACTACTGGAAGTCACCGCACTTTTCAGCGATATTAGAAATTTTACAACTTTGTCGGAAAAACTGGAGCCAGAGGAGGTTGTAGAGATTCTCAACCGGTATTACAGCCAGGTCTGCGATATGATCAATGAACATGACGGAATTGTGGATAAATTTATCGGAGATGCGGTCATGGCAATTTTCGGTGCACCGGTTCCCAAAAAAGATCATGCACAAAAATGTATCACCGTCGCCCTTGAGATGGTAAAAAATGCAAAACAATTTCAAGAATGGACCAAAGAACGCTTTCCAGATAGGGGTCTCCCGGATTTTAATATCGGGGTAGGCATTAATTCCGGAAAAGCTTTAATAGGAAACATTGGCTCAAAGCAAAGAATGGAGTATACTGCAATTGGAGATACCGTAAATATAGCCTCGCGCCTGGAAGGGATGTGCAAAACATTAGGCTGGGAAATTGTCGCAAGCCAGAAAAGCTTAAAACTATGCAAGGCCAGAATCAAGACCGGAGAAAAGGAGCTAATCACACCCAGGGGCAGGACCGGAACCATAAAAATATATGAGGTTTTAGATTTTGAATAAAAACAAATTATAACAAAAAGGGGTTTACAATGAAAAATCTTCAGATCAATTTCAAACCATGGAATCTTTTTTTAATCACCTTTATTTTATTTGTAAGTACAAGTCTTGCTATGGCTTCCCCAAAACCGTCCGGAATGATCACACAGATATCCGGATCAGCTTCCTATGTGGATATCAAAACAAGCCAGGGTGCTCCCTTAAAACCTTTTATGAAACTCTATGAAGGGGACAAAGTAACACTGGAAGACAAAGCCCAGGTGCAGCTTATTCTTTTTGCCAACGGCAGCAAATCAACCTGGAAAGGGCCTGTGACCTTTGTGGTGAAAAAGACAAAAGCGGTTCCAGTGGGGAATACGGCTTATAAGCCTACGGTCAGTTCCATGCCGGATGTGGTCACCAAAGAAGTACGCCGCATTGCCAAGATTGTTGACCCGTCCCGCATGCAAAAAGCCGGAGCCCAGGTAGTCCGGGGAAATGAGACAGAAAGCACCCAGGAGGAACCCCTGCCGTCCGTGGAACTGGACCCCAGTGAAGAAAGAGAAATAAACCTGGCAAGAAACACCTATGATTCCCTGATAAAGGAGTCGGCCAAAAATGATATTACGCCGGAACTATTTTTATTTTCTGTACTGGCGGATTATGACCAGTTTAAAGAAATGGGCACATTAATAAATACCATGAGAAAAAAACAGCCGGAAAACCCGACCATCAGGCAGCTCGAAGTCTGGCTGGAGGAACAGATGTGATAAAATCCAATGGGTGCCTCTTTGTTGTAATAATTGGGTTATGCTTTTTTTATCAAGGTGTTTCCCCCTGCTTGGCTAAAGTGTCGACACCCGGTGAAACACAAAATAATGTTTCAAAACTTTCGGAAAAAGCCGGAGATTCCTACCGAGAAGGGGACTTTGCCAATGCAGTTCTTCTCTGGAAAAAGGCAGCTGCCCACTTTGAGTCTGAAAAGAATTTGCAAGGACAGGCCAATTCCCTGATCCGGGCTTCAGAGGCCTGCCAGTCTATTGGCAATGTCAAAACAGCCAAAGCCTTTTTGGAAGATGCCCAAAAAATTGCTCAAAAATTGAACAATCCGATTCTTATGGTCAGGATACTTTCAAATTTTGCTAAAATTGAATACCAGTCCGGTGAACATGATACTTCCAAAATCCTTTATGAACAATGTATTGAAATGATTAAAACCATAGAGGATAAAAGGATTATCGCATCTGTCTCACTTAATTATGCCAACTTGATGTATGCATTGTTTGAATATAATGCTGCTGCCCAGCACTATAGGAAAGCCATGGCCATTGCAGCCAAGGGCAAGCATCACTCCATACGGGTTAAAGCAGCTGTAAATCTTATCAGGACCAATCTAGCGCAAACTCCGCAAACTCCTTACTTACCTCTTTTAAAAAAGACACTGGCAGAAACCAAAACACTTTCAGACGGCCATGACAAGGCCATGGCCCTTATCAGCATCGGGCGGTTGAGCCTTTTATCCTGGGAAGCCCAAAAAGAAGATGTATTAAAGGGAGAATTACTGCTCCTGGCCCATGATGCACTCTCAAAGGCGGTTGCAGTATCACAAGAAACAAATAATAAAAGAACACATGCCCATGCCTTAGGATCATTGGGTCAGGTCTACCAGAAAAACGGTCAGATACAGGATGCCCTGACCTATACGCAACAGGCTCTTTTTATTGCCTATGAAATCGGTGCCAGCGATATTCTCTATTGGCTGCATTGGGAAAACGGAAGGCAGTTCAAAAGCCTTGACGATATGGACAACGCCATAAAGGCATATGAATATTCCATTGAAAATATTGCTGCAATCAGGGAAGATTTGACCGTTGACTGCAAACAGAAAGCTCGCCTGTCTTTCAGGGAATCGGTTGGCCCGGTTTATTTTGAGCTGGCAGATCTTCTGCTCAATCGAAGCGCAAACCAAAAAGATCTCAAAAAAAGGCAAAAAGATCTGATGGCTGCCCAGAGTACCATTGAGCAGATGAAACAGATGGAACTACAGGATTATTTTCAGGATGACTGTGTGGTTTCGCTTAAGGCAAGACAGGCTGCATTGGACAAAAAAATACCGGGAACAGCCGTGATCTATCCGGTATTACTTGCTGA
>JAAEMC010000761.1 GCA_024225895.1 Desulfobacteraceae bacterium
CCAATGGATCAAAGCAGGCCAGCACATCAAGGGGGATTTTAGGATCACAATACCATACATTGGTTACCGGGATGGCAAGGTATTCGGCATAAGCTCCCGGCCTGTTTACGCCCACCCCCCGAGTGTCTTTGCACAGGTGGCGGCGGCCGGCCAGACAATTCCTGCAGTGCCCGCAAATTATATGGCCTTCCCCTGATACCAGATCCCCGGGTTTAAAATCATGCACATTCTCGCCCACAGCATCAACTTTGCCTACAAATTCATGGCCTACATGCATGGGCACGGGTATGGTCTGCCGAGACCATTTGTCCCAGTTATAGATATGGACGTCTGTTCCGCAAATAGCCGTCTTTTTAATTTTAATCAAGACCTCATTGTGGCTGATTTTGGGAACAGGAACATCCTGAAGCCACAACCCGGGTTCTGCTTTAGCCTTGACCAGCGCTTTCATTGTTTTCATTGTATGAAACCCTGTTTTATTTGCTTGAAAATTAAAAAATCAATTCAGGGATTCTCATACCAAAAATTAGATGAAAACGCCATATGAA
>JAAEMC010000762.1 GCA_024225895.1 Desulfobacteraceae bacterium
TAAACCCAGGGAATATGTTGAGATTAAGGCTGAAGATTATATGGATATGAAGGCCGGGGATTATAAAGCCTGGAACCCGTCCGATTATTTTGAGTTGCAAAAGAGCTCCACCTCACAGGCCCGGGAAAAAAGAAAAAAACTGCTAAACCGGTTGGAACGCCAGCTCGCATATATGGTTCCGGAAGAAAGTCAAAACTGGTGTACGCCAAGCACCATTCTTCTGGAAGGTGAGCCTTATAAAGAACTGATCCGTTATGCGAAGCACCAGGAAATGGATATGATCGTTTTAGGGGTTCGAGGCCACAGCCTCTTAGAAAAACTTTTGGTGGGTTCCACAACAAACCGGGTGATCAATCTTGCGGGCTGTTCCGTTCTCTCTGTCCGCCAAATCTGATTATCTCCTGCAAAATTGTGTAAACTTTGAAGAGAGCAAGGTAACTGATATTGTACTAAATTGAACTTTTATAAAATTCCAATGAGGGTTTTAATTTCCCCTATATTTTTATTTGGTTGGTTTGGGCGACCCTGAATAATATACGACCCCTTAAGTAATCAGAACCCGGTCCCTATTCAATCGCTTCAATGGAGCCGGGGTGCTTGGCCTTGGCGATGTATAGGCCCTGGTCCGCCCGCATTGTCATGCTGTCCAGCGTATCATTCTCTTTGAATTGGGCAATGCCGCAGGATATAGTAATGGGCTGTTTTTTGTCCGAAGTTGTGAGAACATCCCGATAAAAATCAAATTGTGAAATAGCATCTACCAACCGCTGGGCAAAGACCTTTCCCTGGCCAATATCATTAACAATCAACAGGATAAATTCATCACCTCCCCATCTGATCAGCATGTCATCCTGACGTTTAACCCTTATGGCAATATCTGCAATGTTTTTAATCACTTTGTCCCCGAAAACATGCCCCTGGGTATCGTTGACCAGTTTAAACTTGTCAATGTCAAACAGTATAATGGAGAACTTGACAATTTTGCGCCGGGTCAACCGGGAAAGATACATAAATCTTCTTTCAAATTCATTCCGGTTAAACGCATTGGTCAGACTATCCCGTGTTGCCAGAATTTCCAGACGTTTTTGAAAATAATTGATGGTCAAAATAGTAATCAGGATAGTGCTTAAGGTAATGACAAGAGAAATGATAATATTTTTAACAAATGCGCGTTTAACGGCACTCAAAGCCTGATTTTGATTCTGTTCCACCAGAAGATGCCAGCCAAGCTCCTTCACATACCGGCAGGTTAAAAGGATGTGCTGATCATCAGCATCATATTCAAAAAAAGCAGGCGTTCTTGTCTTAAGAATGTCTGCGGCTATCTTCCCGATACCATTGTTCTGAAAGATATTATTCTTTTCTATTTTGGTTTTGTCCGTATGAATCTGAACCAGCCCGTCCGGGCTGACCACGTAGACATTTCTGTTGTACTTCTTTTTATAATCATCCAAAAGATCAGCAACCGCGTCAAAATCAAGCCCCACACCCACAACGCCCAGGAA
>JAAEMC010000763.1 GCA_024225895.1 Desulfobacteraceae bacterium
AAAATCATCTGTCAGTGGTATAAAGTATTCAAGGGATGTCTTGTTTTTCCCCTGTTATTTTTTTGAGATCCAGTATATCTATTTGACATGGTTTTGATCCAATAAAAGGACATGATTTGTATGTACAGTGAGACCTATACGGATGGTTCCGATAAGGGGCCAAAACAGATTGATATTGCATTTTTCTTTTGTCCATATACCGGGCATCCGCCACCCCATAGATTTGATATTAACCATGGCCCTGCATATCTGGCGGCTTATTTAAAAAATTACGGATTAAATAGTTCGTTTTACTATGGCCGATATGATAATGACCCCGCCTTTGGCAGAATCATAAAATATCTGGACCAGATCAAGCCCCGGTTTATCGGATTTACAGTGTATGAGTCCAATCTGCCTGAGACCGCATGTCTTAGCGCGATCATTAAAGAAAACTTTCCCAAGATCCCAATCCTCTGGGGCGGTCCCCAGGTACGATTTCATCCGGAACGAATTTTAAAAAAGCATATGGCCTATGTGGATGTCTGTGTCTTTGGCGAAGGTGAATTGCCTTTAAAATTGCTTTTAGAAAAAAGAATGCCTTTAAAAACAAAGCAGCTGTCAACCATCGGATCCATCACCTATTTCAACAGGCAAAAAGACGAAATAGTAAGCAACCCTATCGGTCCGACTTTGCTGGATTCCGCTGCAATAAAACCAGATACGAAAAATGCCCTGGACCTTTATCCGTCCCCTTTTTTAGAAGGGATTATTCCGGACCAGTATTTTTTTGACAAAAGCGTGGTAAGTATCTTTACCTCCAGGGGATGTCCTTACCAATGCTTATACTGCCAGTTCAGTTCATTGACCAGCCATAAGGTCCTTTTCCATTCCGTGGACCGGGTTATGGAAGAAATCAAATGGATCCATGCCAAGGTCAAGCAATACCACCCCTATAAAAAAGAGATCATGGTCATGATCTTTGACGAGGCATTGACACTGTCCCGCAAACGCATTGAAATCCTTTGCCGGACACTGACGGCCACCCGGTTTGATCCACCTTTGAAATTGTGGGTTGAAACAAGGGCGGATCATGTGGATGAGGCACTGCTGAGACTGTTGAAGGAGGCTGGAGTCAAAAAAATTAATTTTGGCCTGGAATCAGCCGTTCCAAGGGTGCTCAAACGGATTAACAAAGTATCCAACAATACAAAAAGACCCATAGATGATGTCCGGGCGGAAGAACAATTTTTAAAGAAAATTGAAAAAGCGGTCGGAATCAGTAAAAAGCTTGGAATGTACACCTCTGTCAGCGTTATTGTAGGTCTTCCTGAAGAAACTTTGGACAATGCAAAGCAAACACTTGAATTTGTTGAACAACTGCCTGTTGATATGTATTATCATAATTTTTTAAATGTACTGGACGGGACCAGGCTTTCAAAGGAGGCCGACCAGCTTGGCTATGACTGGAAAAGCCGTCCGGCAGGCTATATGGGAAAATATGGCCACCGGTACACCAAAGCGCCCATTCATACCCGGTCTTTGAAACCGTTGCTAAATGCCAGGATATATATCCGGGATAAAGCAAGGTTCCGGTTTTTATTAAGGGGTTATATAAAGAATACATTAATAAAAAGAAAAGTGAACCAGGACAAAAGCAGGACCTCATACTGGCCGTTTGTCCTGGATCTATCTCAATGCCGTGATTGGGATGGTAATTTTTTAAACCGGTTGTCATTAAAATTGACTGGTTTGTCAGCCACACTTTTTTGCCGGGATAATATCCTTTTTAAAGACCAGGGGGCATCGGAATTGTTAAGGGCGCTGTCCTTAAAAAACGGCAGGTTATACTGCCTGCCTGAAAACCATGCAGAGACAGGAAGAATATTAGGCATTGAAGAAGCCGATCACAGCACCCCGTATTTTTTTCCCTTTAAATATTTTAAATTTAAGCCACCCCTGGAAACGGGTCGGAGCATATTCTTAAGAATCGATGATCAGGCAGATGCTGATGCCTTTTTTGAAGAAAGTGACCATTATCTGAATATGATTGAAACAGGCCGGAATGTTCCTGGAACTGATGACCTTCCCTTTGAACTATTTGAGGCATGCCGGTGGGTCCACAATGATGATAACGGGTGTCCGGCCGGTTCCATGACCCATTTGTATCTGGATGATAAAAATACCATAAGGCCGTGCCGAAACTTTCCGGCCATGACGGAGCCAGGGGAAATTATAGGGCTTGAAAAGATAAAAGAGCGTATTCGTAGCTATAGAGACAAGATTATGGAAGATCGAGGATGCCATTCATGCGAAATTCAAAGGCATTGTCCCAGGTGTGTGGCTCCATTCCCTTTGACCGGCGACCAATATTGCAGGTTTCAAAAAAATCGTATTGAACAAAAAGAGCACTTTTAAAACAAGTATTCAAATAACAGATCTTACCCTGGAGGAAGATGACATGACAGATATTCATAAAGAAGTTGAAAAGATGGTGGCATGGACCTGCGATTTTCTTGAAGACAATGAGTCCTTTGATGTACTTCCCCAAATGGAACCGGGTCAAATTTACAACAATCTTGAAAAAAGCGCACCTGCAAAAGGAAAGCCCCTGGATAATATTTTTGAAGAATTTAAAGAACAGATTCTTCCGGGGATTACCCATTGGAATCATCCCGGGTTTTCCGCATATTTTAATTCCAGTGCCGGAACCCCGTCCGTATTTGCTGAAATGCTTTCCGCAGCCATTAACACAAATGTGATGCTGTGGAAAGCCAGCCCTTCGGGTACGGAAGTAGAGCAGAAAACCCTTGAATGGCTCCAGGAGATGCTGGGTCTTTCCGGGTTTACAGGTATTACATATGACGGCGGGTCCACTTCCAGCTTCCATGCCCTGGCAGCCATGCGGGAAGCAAAACTGGGGGCTGATTACCGGCAAAAGGGCCTGATGGCAATGGCAAATATTAATCCACGGCTGTATGTTTCCGAACAGACCCATAATTCCATCCACAAGGCCATTATTACCTTAGGATTCGGCACAGACAGTATTAGTACGGTGGATATCAAAGATGACTACAGTATGGATGCCGCTGCCTTGGAAAAGCAGATCATAGAGGATAAGGCAGCAGGCTTCACCCCTTTATGTGCCATCGCAACCCTGGGCACCACGTCCTGCACTGCAATTGATCCGGCCGGTGAAATGTCAAAGGTTTGTAGAAAACATGGATTGTGGCTGCATATTGATGCGGCCCACGGGGGGACAGCCGCGATTTTAGAAGAGATACAAGAA
>JAAEMC010000764.1 GCA_024225895.1 Desulfobacteraceae bacterium
ACGATCACAATCTCTTGAAATACCCGACCTAGAAATGTTTCTTTAACTTGTTGAAAGTTTTAGACTCGACAATTAGTTTATCTCCGGGATGGATCATGCTTTTCAATGAAAGATTATTTTTCTTTACCAGTGCGGAAAGGGGAATCTGATATTTTCTTGCAATACTGCTGAGGCTCTCACCTTTTTTAACCACATGAACGCTTGTAGCATGTTTTCGTTGCCATTTGGCATAAAGCTTTGAAAAATTACCTGCAAAGTTCTTTTCCTTTCCCTTGGGGATGAATATGGATATTTTGCCTTTGCTTAAATAATAACCCTTGATTTCCGGGTTCATATCCTTAATTACCTTAAAAGACACATTTGCTGATTGTGCTATCAGCATCAATGGAAGCTTATGTTCAGAATCAAATTTTACCCGTGAGAACTCAAACACCGGATAGAGGTCTTGCTTTTCTATCTCAAAACCATATTTAGCAGGATTTTCCATAATGATTTTACAGACAATCATTTTAAAAATATATTGTTGGGTTTCCAATGGAAGATAGAGACTAAAATAATCTTTTGATTCCTGAGTGTCTATAACTCGCCTGAGAGCATTTTCCCCCATGTTATATGCAGAAAGCGACAGCAGCATTGAGCCGTCAAAGTCATTATTCAGTTTTTTAATGTATCGGCATGCTGCCCTTGTGGATTTAAAAAGATTACGCCGCTCGTCTACTCTATGATCAATTCTAAGACCGTACCTTCTGCCGGTGCTCCGTATGAATTGCCAGAATCCTGTTGCACCTTTTGAAGACCGGGAATAAGGCCTTAGTGCGCTTTCAATCACGGCAACATATTTCAAATCAGGATGGAGTCCTTCATCCTTTAAGATCTTTTCAATATGAAAAAAATATCTAGACGCTCTTTTGATCCATAAGATGACCTGGGGCCTGTTCCAAAGTGCCAAAAGGAACTCTTTTTCAAACCGTTGGCGAACATCCTGGTTTTCAATGGGAATCCGTGTATCGCAAAAAGAAATCTCTTTTGAGAACCGGAGGCTTTTGACCAGCGAGGGGATCTTGTTATAATTTGCCCCATAATCCGGAATATCATAAGAAAATGCAGAAAAGGGAATGCAGAAAATCAGACTGACCGTAATAATAAAAGACTTTGAGAAACAAGAACAGGGCATGGATATTTTCCTGGGTCCATTGGGTTAATGGTTCGATGGATAATCTCAAAAATAAGCTCTAAAGTCAATGAAGGGAAGAAAGTGAGCCAGGGTAAACGCCTTGATGGTGGATTAGGGTTTAATCCTGGTTGCACTTTAAAAAAGAACGCTGATATGCGATAATTAATATTTTATTTGAATAGTATCAATTTTGGGATGTAACTTTGAAAGATTTTTTAATAAGCCTGATCCTTGAAGCTGGCGGTATCTGTATCCAAAAATCAGAGAAAATAGGGCTTTCAGACCTTAAATTCAAAAACAAGAAAGATCTGGTTACCACTGCAGACAGGTACGTGGAAGACGTCATCATCACAAGGATCAAGCAAGAATTTCCCCTTCACGATATTTTAGGTGAAGAAACAGGCAGAACAAATAATTCGAGTGACTATCTATGGATAATTGATCCCATAGACGGGACTACATCTTTTTTCCATAAGCAACCCTTTTATTCAGTCAGCATTGCGGTTCAACAAAAGGGAGAAACCATTTTAGGCGCAGTATATGCACCTGTGCTAAATGAGTTGTTTTTAGCTGAAAAAGGCAAGGGCGCATTTCAAAACAACACAAGAGTTCAGGTCTCTAAAACCGATGTAATGATCAATTCGGTTATGGCAACCGGTTTTGCCTGCATCCGGGCAGATCTTGAGCCCAACAACCTTGGATTTTTTAACAGAATCATTCCCAAAATTCGTGATATAAGAAGGTATGGCTCCGCTGCAATTGACCTGTGTTATGTTGCCTGCGGCAAACTGGATGGTTTCTGGGAAATGAATCTCAATATTTACGATATTGCCGCAGGAGCACTCATGGTAACCGAAGCGGGCGGACATGTTTTTGATTTTAACGGTAACAACAACTTCCCTGAACAAGGAATCATTGCCACTAATGGCATATTAGACAAGGAACTGAGTACAAATTTTAACAAGGATTTGTTTTGACCCAAATCCACCATTAAATTCCAGAACATGACATAATAACAGACAAAAAGGCACATCCCCGGCCACAATCAAGGTGTCAAATGCAAGGCGCCAGGAAGTGATGACTAAAGGCGTATAAGTCATACTCCGCTAAGGAAAAGCGAACGCAGACAACGCGGCAGGTGGCGCCTTGATGGTGGATCAGGGTTTGACTTTATGCAGTTGATATTTATCTTTATACATCATAAGTAAGCTAAGGATATGGTTGAGCAAAACAAGATCAGGCAAATAATTGAAAACGACTATTATTTATCGTTAGATGCAAAAGAATAAGAAAGGCAGATTAAAAATCAAATGAGTATTCAATGGTATCCAGGGCATATGCTGGAGACAAAAAAGCTTCTTTCAAAGGCGATAGCAAAAGTTGATGTCGTAATGGAGATTCTCGATGCAAGGCTCCCGGTATCCAGTGCCAATCCGGTACTTGATAAGCTGTGTAAAAATAAATTTAAGCTAAAGATTTTAAATAAAAAGGATTTGGCAGATCCAAAGGTGACCCGGGAATGGCTCGATTATTTTAAAACCGGGGGAAAATGCCCAGCTGTTGCAATTTGCGGGTTAAAAAAGAATGAGGCCCTCCAGGCATTGAATTATTGTGTGGATCAAATTGAAAGGAACCGTGCAAGAAAGGTAAAGGTGATGGTCGTCGGCATTCCAAACACAGGCAAGTCCACCATATTAAATACCCTTGCCGGTAAAAAAATCGCCAAAACCGGAAATGTACCGGCCATTACAAGACATAATCAGAGGACCAGCCTTAAAAATAATATTGATATTTACGACACACCCGGTATTCTGTGGCCGGTGATAAAACCGAAAGAAAGAGCATATACCCTGGCAGCCAGCGGTGCTATATCCGATACTGCCATTGACTACAATGATATTGCATTTTTTGCAGCAAGCCTGCTTATTGAAAGATATCCAGAGCTTTTGCAGCAATCATATCCATTTTTAGAACCTGCACCTGAGGATGCCATGGAAATGATAGAAAAAATCGGATCGGCCAGGGGGTGCCTGAAAAAAGGAGGCATCATTAATATTCAAAAAGCATCGGAAACCCTGATACGGGAACTTAGATCAGGAAAAATAGGAAATATCAGTTTTGAAACTGCAACAGATCTGGATTCAACCAATGAGATTATTTAAATTTTTCAAACACCATATCAATCTTACCCTTGCAAGTATCCTTTTTTTAAGCGCCATACTGGCTTTTTCATCCGGTCTGACAGCTAAAGGAACGTCATCCAACAACCTTTCCTTTTCAAAAGAACATCAATCCACATGTATCAAGATCATTGCAGCTCTTGAAAGGTACCATTATCTTGGAAAAAAACTTGATAATGAAATGTCAGCCAACATTCTGAAACGATATTTAAAAAGACTTGATCCCTCAAAACAACTTTTCACGGTTGAGGATATCAATCACTTTAGCAAGCGCAGGTATCGATATGATGATGATTTGAAGAAGGGTAAACTTTCCCATGGTTTTGAAGTCTTCAATCTATATTTGGTGCGTTCCAAGCAAAGATTCTTATATATATTGAACTGCATTGATACCTGGGAACAGGATTTAAATTTCACAAAAGAGGAAGCCATTGTCATTGACGATGATGCTAAAGACTGGCAAAGAGACCTTGCTGCCCTCAAAGTATTATGGAAAAAAGATCTTAAAAACTATATTTTAAGTCTTCGACTGGATGGCCAGGATAATAAAAAAATAACCGAAACACTGAATAAAACATATCCCAACAGGCTCAAAAGGCTCTCACAAATAAATGCCTCTGATGCGTTTCAAATTTTGATGAACACTGTTACATCCAGTTTTGATCCCCATACCCAATTTTTCCCGCCCAGGGTTTCTGAGGATTTCGATATCCATATGAGCCTCTCCCTTGAAGGTATAGGCGCTGTTCTCCAGAATGAATATGAATATACCAAGGTGGTAAGATTAATCCCCAAAGGTCCTGCTGACAAATCAAACCTTTTGATGCCGGGAGACAAAATAATTGGTGTAGGCCAGGGAAAAACCGGAGACATAAAGGACACCATCGGCCAACGGATTGATAATGTGGTTAAATTAATCCGGGGTCCCAAAAACACCTATGTCCGCTTGAAAATCATACCTGCCAGCGCTAAAAAATCCTCTTCTACAAAAACCATCAGCATCCTAAGGGAAAAGGTCAAACTCGAAGAACAGTCAGCAAAGAAAAAAATTGTTACCATCAACCTGGATAATAATAATTATAAAATCGGGATCATTGAAATTCCAAATTTTTACATTGATTTCAATGCTTATCACAATGGTAACAAAGACTATAAAAGTACTACCAAGGATGTAAAAAGGTTGTTGAAAGAGCTTAGAAAAGAAAAGATTGACGGTCTGATCGTTGACCTAAGGGACAATGGCGGCGGTTCTTTAAAAGAGGCCAGTCAATTGACAGGGCTCTTTTTGAAAACAGGCCCTACAGTACAGATAAAAACAAAATTTCGAATCAGCCGGCTTTATGATGAAGATCCGGCCATGGAATATAACGGGCCTTTAATTGTATTAATAGATCGGATGAGTGCATCAGCTTCAGAAATTTTTGCCGGTGCAATAAAAGACTATAACCGGGGTATCATCGTTGGCACAAGGAGCTTTGGAAAAGGCACGGTTCAAGAGCTTCAGCCCTTGGGAAAAGGTAAGTTAAAGCTGACTAGTGCAAAATTCTATAGGATTTCTGGAAAAAGCACCCAAAATCTGGGTATTGTGCCTGACATTCAGTATCCGCAAATCTACAAGGTAGAAGACACGGGAGAAAGCTCGCTTGAAGGTGCCCTGCCCTGGGATACCACGGTAAAAACATCCTATGATGCTTACCAGGATATTTCGTCTTCCCTAACCATACTCCGTCAGAAACACGAAAAAAGATCATTCAGCGATCCAGGCTTACAATACCTTAAAAAAAGGCTGGAACTTATGTCGAAATTAGATGAAGAAACACAATTATCCTTGAATGAACAGGAGAGGAGAGATCGTAAAGAAAAAATCGAGCAGCACGAACTCGAAATTGAAAATTCATTTCTTGTGGCATCAAATAAAACCCCCATTAAAGAGATATCCCAGCGTGAAACCCGCATAGACGATTACAAGGATATCCTTTTAAAAGAAACCCAAATGGTCATGGCGGATTTTATAAATACCTCCAAGGACATGGACTATAGGTGGTAACACTCGGTGATTGTGCTTGATAAATCACAAGCATTCAAATAGAATTCGAAAACTTTAACTTTTATAAAAAGGAACGTAAAAATGGCTAAAGCCAGCGCAAGACATATTTTGGTAGACAGCGAAGACTTTTGCAATGAACTCATCGAAAAGATCAACAATGGAGAAGACTTTTCCGCACTCGCTGCAGAACATTCAAAATGCCCTTCCGGAAGTAAGGGTGGGGATCTTGGAGAATTTGGCCCGGGCCAGATGGTTCCGGAATTTGACACGGTTGTCTTTAATGAAAAGGTTGGAAAACCCCACGGTCCAGTTAAAACAGATTTTGGTTTTCATATCGTGGAAATCACCAGTCGGACGGATTAAAAATATATTCTCACCAGCTAAAATTATTTTTAACTGGTGAGAATTTCCTGCAAAGTAGTTATGCCCATCTCAAAAATAAGAATCATACGACTTGTTTTATTGTTCTTTGCCGGTTTGATATTACTGCTGGTGATCTCAAGTCCTTTTATTGCCCAGTGGGCAATAAACACCCCATATGTAAAAAATGAACTCTTTAAATTGGTGAAAGAAAACACTGATGTAGAAATTTTTCCTTCACAAATTCAATTCAATATCTTTCCCCAGTTTGTGGTTAAAATTCATAATACACAGGTTGATCTGACAGATGAAATGACAATCAACATTGGTTCTGTGGTTGTTTTTCCTGAGCTTGGCCCTCTATTGAAAGGCAAATTGGCCATAACAAAGGTGATTTTAGAGAACCCGGACATCCTTTTCGCCCCTTTGAAAGAGGAAAAAGAGGTAAAAACGATGCAATCTAAAGTTATCCCGCCTATCTTTAACTGGGCTCTTTTGGACATAAAAACTTTTTTTCCCTTATTGTCCAAAAAAACACAACAATTTGAATTTGATCTAAAAAATGTAACTTCCCCATATTTTAAGGGATTAAATGGCCGCCTCTTTATTTCCAAATTAGAAAACCGGGTTCGTTTGGATGCAGGAATTAAAAAAATCAAGTTGAATCAAGGATTGATCCGTTCTTTTCTTCCAAAAGATATTCAGCTTCAAACTATGGAATTCGATAA
>JAAEMC010000765.1 GCA_024225895.1 Desulfobacteraceae bacterium
AAGGTACAGAAATCCTTTTAAATCCACGACATCGCTGGGGGACATCGGTACCATGAAATTGTCCCGCAAGATTGTTCTAAGGACCCGTTTTGAGGATTATAAAAAAGGCAAAAGATACCTGCTGCACGAGGCGACCTATGCTGATTTTTTATCACCGCATTGGTATTCAAGGGCTGTTCCTGAAGATATTAATCCTGAAAAAAACGATACCACCTGGAATATTTTGCCTGCGCAAAAAGATTACAAAATCATGACCTTTTATATGCGGCTGGGTGGAAACAGGGCGGTTTTAAAATTGCCTTCCGGTTCATTTAGAATCGAACAAATGAGGGCCGCGTTGTGCAAAAGGAATCCTTTTGGCACAGTAATTGTGGAAAAGGGACCGTTTTTGATCAAAGGCAGGGTCTCTTACAACCCCGATATTTTTAATGAACGAATGCCAAGGCATCAGGATCTGGCAATTCCTGAAATTGAGAAGCAGACTATTGCCGATATTGTTGCGGGCCTTCATCTAAAAAACGAGTCGGAATCTGAAATTATTCATCGTATCAAGCTCTTTTTTGCCGGCAATTTTTCCTATTCTCTGGACCTTGAAGGCAAAGGAGAATATGAAACCCCTTTACATAATTTTTTACTTAATACCCAACAAGGGCATTGTGAATTTTTTGCAACCGCCACTGCCCTGATCTTAAGGCAGGCGGGCATTCCGGCAAGATACAGTACCGGCTATCTTGCCCATGAATTTTCCCCTTTGAACAAAATGGTGACAGTCAGGGAGAAAGATGCACATGCATGGGTGAAAATGTATGTCAACGGCCGCTGGCAGAATCTGGATACAACCCCGCCTTCTTTTGTCATGGTGGATAACCGGCAAAGCGGTACGTCTCAAGTGAGGGATTTGATCTCTTTTTTGTGGTTTAAACTCTTGCAACTGCGGTATGAGACCGGGACAAAATTGATGGAAAAATATGGCCTGTGGCTTATTATACCCCTGGGGGGGTTTTTATTTTATCGATTCCGGACATCAAAACGAATCAAAAGGGTAAGGGCAAGGTCAAGAAAAAAAGAACAAAAAAATGAAAAAGGAAAGCAGTCAAAATTTTATCTCATTGAAAAAGCATTGCTGCAAAAAGGATTTACAAGGGATTCATCTGAAACCTATGCTGCCTGGTTTAAGCGAATTGAAAAAAGCCTTGCTAAATTATTGGATTATGAAAAGCTGATGGACCTGCTCAGGCTGCACAATAAAATCCGTTTCAGCCGGCATGCTGTTTCCGATAAAGAAAGTTCGGACATGGAT
The DNA here is from genome assembly GCA_024225895.1 of Desulfobacteraceae bacterium. Lineage (GTDB taxonomy): Bacteria > Desulfobacterota > Desulfobacteria > Desulfobacterales > Desulfobacteraceae > JAAEMC01. The sequence goes on from JAAEMC010000765.1 coordinate 1,301, forward strand.
ATTAAGGTGGAGGGGCTGTTAAAAACATTGGTGAAAAAAAAGGTAGGATATGGTAAACTTTAACCCTGATCCACTATCAAAGCGCCACCTTGATAGTGGCCAGGGATGTGGCTTTTTGTTGTTATTGTGACAAGTTATGGAATTTGATGGTGGATTTGGGTTTAAACTATAAGTCCATTGATAAATACAACACGAAAAATAGTAATTTCATCGCCTATATTGCAGGAGAATTATGAAGAATTATATCTATCCTATGATCCTGGTGCCCTTTTTAATGCCATACTTTTTGAACGGCCCCGGTCTTTTTGCCACAGAAAAGGTTATCATAAAAAATGATGTCCAAATGCAGATTTGCGCACATCAGATTGCCAATTTAAAAAAAGAACTGGACAGCATTACCTATGTTAGACTTAAGCCTTTGAACAGGTTCGATCCCGGTGTAAAGCCGGATCATTTACAAAAAAGATTTGTTGTGGAAAAGAAGAATTCCAGTCTGACCAAAGCTGCCTGCAATGCCAAAGATTACCTTGTAACAAAAGTTATGGTCTATTTGATTTCCTTGGAAGACGAGGGCTATGTCCTGGTAGACGAGCCTGAACCATTAAAAAATATATCCTATGATTGGGGAATATCCGGTGATCAATACTATATTCAAATCGAAGTGGACCACCATATCTGGGGAAAAAAAACAAACCGGAAAGCAAAACAGATCCCCTGATTCACCATCAAGGCGCCACCACCAAGGCGCCACCTTGATAGTGGCCGGGGATGTGCCCTTTTTATGTTATTGTGACATGATATGGCATTTGAATGTGGATTTGGGAGATCTGCAAATGCTCAAATATCGCCTGTAATGAAATCTGTAATATAAATATTCTCTTTTATTTCCCTGGCAACAGTGGAATACGGAGTCGGCCCATAATCGTGGCCCGGGAAAATTATTGTTTCCGGCGGCAGTGTGATGATTTTTTGCTTTATGGACTGAATCAGATCTGTTAAATTCCCGCCGGGCAGATCCGTCCTTCCCGCATTGCCAACAAATATGGTATCACCTGAAAATAGGCAGTCTTCAACTAAAAAACAGACCGATCCCCTGGTGTGTCCTTTGGTATGAATCACCTTAATCTTAAGTTTTCCCAGGGCCAGAATATCATTGTCAAAAAGATCCTGGTGGATTTCGTAAGCCTTTTGGATATCCGGTTCACTGTTTTGGGTTCTATTTTGGAAAAATATCCGGTCCTGGTGATGCATCAAGACTGGGATACCATATCGCTTGGCCATGGCTGAATTGGAAAAGACATGGTCACGGTGGCCATGAGTATTCAAAACATATTGCGGTATTATTTTTTCGCGCTGGATGATATTAAAAATTTTCTCATTTTCGCCGCCCGGGTCGATAATCGCCCCTTTCATAGTTTGGTGGCAAGCGATGATATAGGTATTGACCGCATAGGTTCCCACATTTTCCCGGTGGATGATAATTCTGTCTTTTTCCAAGTTTTTCTTCCTTTTTTATGCCGATATATGGTATTGTTTTTACAAGCATAAAAGATCATGTTTCCTATGTAATATAAAATTACCGCCTATTTATATCATTTTTTTTATGGATCGGTTAGATGAAATAAAAAATAATGTTATTTAACCATGGATAATGATATATAATTATTTATGCGAACAGGTTTAATCTATTGGCTAACTGCCCAATTTTTCACTAAATAAAGGCTTTGGTATGTTTTTTACCAGCGGATTTATTTGACATAATCTCAACTAAACATGGAATTGCATGATTCTTGCTTTTCTATTGTTTACACACCCATACACCACCCAACCCCTAAGTATAAGGAGGTAATTATGGAAGAAAGATTAATACCCAATAAACATGGTCCAGGGCTTATTTTAATTTTTATTCTCCTTTTGCTCATTCTCCCTTCGTTGTTGTCTGCCGGCAGTAACCAGAACAGCTTCAATACCAATAAGATGATTGCACATTCAAAATTGTCTATTTTCGTCAGTGTTGATGACAATCCAGTTATAAAGTCGAACAACTCATCACAAAAAAAGGACAAAGCATTTGTTCTGAATATGAACTCCTATACCTTTGACAGTTCCTCCGCACCGTATACCACAGATCTTTACAATAGTTCCCTGAAAAACAACAAAGCTCAGAAGTTTAATAAAACCATCAAAGATGTTGTTGGTTTTTTTGTGCGCTATTTCCAATCCCATGATACTAATGACGATGCCACAAGTGAAGATAACTCCCACTACTTTTTAAAAAGCAATTGCCCTGGAAAAGACACCAGGTTAAAGGAATTTGATATCAACCTGACCGTTGATGTCGGCGCAGACAATGGTTTGAATTCTGTAAAAGCGCAATCCTATTGTTTCAGCACAAATTTTAATGCAATATACCATAGCGAAACAGATGATGTTGAAATAGGTTTGACCAATGATCATTTAAATAATTATTTTGGTGAAGGCATCCGGTTGGAATTATTGACCAACCCCATGGAGCGTGCCGGTGGTATTCTGGTTTCAATGGACTTATGATCAAAAGCAGCCCCTGAAATTCGAACTGTATCTTCATTTAACCAAAAGGTTTATAAATTTAAAAAACTTGTTGCATTTTTTAATCTGGTGTGTAGAATAAGAATCAAAGCGAACATTTAACACAGACTGGGCGATTCCATGACAGAAAATAAAATTGATGCTTTGATGAGACGGATTCTTGACGCTACTGGTATCAGTTCCCAGGCAGAGTTAGCCAAGGAACTGGGAATCAACAGATCAGGTATTACCCATGCCAGGAACAACAACAGGATTCCGGATAAGTGGATTGTAAAACTCTATCGCAAATTCGGTTTTCATCCCCAATGGATAGAATCCGGAACCGGCCGCGTATATTTAAATATAGAATCCGGCCAGGACATCACCTTTAAACAGGTTCCAAAGGTTCAAGCAAGGCTGTCTGCCGGGGCTGGTTCGTTTGACACGCAGTCCCGTGTTTCAGAATACTTATCATTCCAAGCCAAGTGGCTTTCTATGAAAGGATCAGCCAACAACATGGTGGCCATGGAAGTTTTTGGCCACAGTATGGAACCCGTTATAAAAGAAGGAGATACGGTTCTGATAGATCAGTCCCAAAAAGATATTCTGGCTGGCGCCATCTATGCTGTGGGTGTAGAAGATACCATCCTTGTAAAGCGGTTGGAAAAACATCCGGATAAGCTTGTGCTGGTCAGCGATAACCGGGATTTTTCGCCGATTTATCTCGAAAGGGATGAAACCGACAAAGTACGAATTTTAGGTAAAGTGATCTGGAGTTGTAGAGAATACCGGTAAATTTTTTTGTATTCTATGTTTAGTTTTTTCAACAACAAGATGAAATTAATTAACGAGAGGAGATATAAAATGCAATTGACAAAAGAAAAAATTATGGAAAAAGGCATTCAAGGGATCATTGGAACAGGATGGGTGGCAGGCCTGTTGATTGCCGGAAGCGACAGTCCCTATATGCCATGGCTGAACGGGCTTGGAATCCTCATTTTTTTTGGTGCCGGTCTTCTGATGAAAAAATATATGAAGATAATCAAACCAGAGGTGGTTGTCCATATTCAACCAAAATTTAGAACACAACCAAATAAAATACGGATAATCGAGCCTATAGT
>JAAEMC010000766.1 GCA_024225895.1 Desulfobacteraceae bacterium
CGGATATGGCACGCCTGAGCATGAATCTTTGCTCGAGGGCAAACGAACTGCCCTGCTTGTAACATGTGCCGGTCCTGTCGAAGGCAATTGTGATGCTATTCAAGGTATTTTCAACGGATTTATCGACTATGGCAAGCTGTTAACAAAAGGCAGCTTTATTCTTCCCTTTTGCACAACACCGGATGCTATCGGTGATGAAGGCGCCGGGCTGGCAGATAAACTTGCAAAAGCCATTACCGGATAAACAGCATTAAAAAGGGTGTAATTGACAGGAGATCCCTCATCAATTATTAAATATTTTTCCCATGATCATCTCCATTTTTTTGATCGAGGGTTTCTCTTACTTTTTTAATTAAATCATCTTTAAGGATGGGTTTATCAATAAACGCCCTGACATTTAATTTCCTGGCTTTCCCAGTATCCAGTTTTTCACTATAGCCCGTACAAACGATAATGGGTATATCCGGACGAATTTCTAATATTTTTTCAGCCAGTTGGCTTCCATCCATAACTGGCATGGCCATGTCGGTAATGATAATATCATAGTCATCAGGCTTAGATTTAAAAA
>JAAEMC010000767.1 GCA_024225895.1 Desulfobacteraceae bacterium
GGTATTCCCGCGTGCCCAGGACATATACCGGGTCCTGCACCGGGCTTTTTGCGCCGGGCATACCAAAAAAATTACGGTCCGGCATTGAAAACGGTTTTATAGAAATAATTTTCGGATATACGACCACGTCAACACTCTTTTTTTTGGGGATCCCTCTTGGGAAAAATCCAAAAAGGTCAGAAATCGTGACCTGGGGGTGGCCGAAATTGAAACATCCCCTGTGCAGTGCATTCAGATGCCAGGTCAGTTCTGTTTTTTGGAACCACAAAAGAAAGGTGTTTTTCATGACCGGGGTATCCAGGCCAAATTGGGATTCATCAACCAGGACATTCACCTGAAGCCTCACAGGCAAAATTTTTGGATTTTCTACTTTTATTTTCAGTGTGATGCCTTCGCCTGGAAAAACCCTGTGTTTATCAATTTCAAATTGAAACTTCATTTTTGAAATCGCCAACCGGCTCCAGAGTTTTGTGCCCGCAACCAACCCCAGGATCAGCAAAAGCAAGATGGTCATCTGGGTTTGATTGTTTAAAAGGGAAATAAAAAGAAAAATCAGGGTAAACAACACGATCATGGGTGCTGTGAAAATACTTGTTACATGGGGTGTGAAGGATTGACCGGTTGTCATAAATGATCCTTTGTCCCGGCGCTTATATGGGCACAGGCGTTTGGTTGAGGATGTCAGCCAAAATTTGGTCTGGTTTTTCACCCCTGAGCCGTTCATTTTCATTTAATATCAGGCGGTGTGCCAGAACCGGCCGAACCAGGGCTTTAACATCATCCGGCACTACAAAATCGCGGTTTTCCAGTGCGGCCATGGCTTGTGCCGACCGCATGAGTGCCATGGAGCCCCTTGGGCTTGCCCCGAATTTAATCATCTCATGGTGCCGTGTGGCCTGGACAATGGTGGTGATATATTCTTTGATCGGTTTGGATACATTTATCTGTTTTCTGGCTTGCTGCATTTGGGTAAGCTGCTCTGGTGTTGCCACAGGTTCCAATGATGCAAATGGATCATGGGTCTGAAAACGATCAAGAATTGCCATTTCCTCTTCCATATCTGGATAACCGATATCAATCTTCAATAAGAACCGGTCCAGTTGGGCTTCTGGTAAAGGGAACGTGCCTTCAAGTTCCACCGGGTTCTGGGTGGCAATAACAAAAAACGGAGTGGGTAAATGAAAGGTTTCTCCGTCAACCGTTACCTGGCGCTCTTCCATGCTCTCCAGGAGGCTGGACTGGGTACGCGGGACGGTCCGATTGATTTCATCTGCCAGAAGGACATTGGCCATGACAGGCCCCTGCTGGAATTTAAACCGGCTTTCATTTTGAAGATAGATATTGAATCCGGTTATATCGGATGGTAACAGATCCGGGGTAAACTGGATTCTTTTATATGATCCGCCAATGGATGCGGCCAATGATCTGGCCAATACGGTTTTGCCCACACCGGGCACATCTTCCAAAAGGGCATGCCCGTCGGCCAAAAGCGCGACAAGCATGAGTTTTAAAGAGTCCTGTTTTCCAACGATTACCCGGGATATATTATCAATGATCTTAAAGCAGATGCCAAAATCCAAAACAGCCCTCCTTTTTAAGGTGAACGCAAATTCTGTGAAAATTCATACTAATGAGTAATGATCTTTATTTCAAGCTGGAAAATAATAGGAAGGGGTTCCTTGGGGACAGGATCCTGTCTGCCCTATTTGAGGGGGTGATCCAATTCCATAAATCCGATTATTAGGCAACCGGTGCTTCTACCCGGATGCGGACAAGCCGCAGATTTAGGTTAGACATGTCAACAGGTTGCTAAGGTGTGCACAAGTATCGAAATAGACCTTTTTAAAGCCTCAAAATAACCGAATGCAGTTCTTCAGCTTATTAAATCATCTTTTTTCTTTCTCCAAAATTTGAACAATATAAAAAAATGAATATTTGTACTTGCTTAAGATGAAAATACTATATAATATATTGGTATTCATGAGCAGTATAGTATAGAAATTATTTATTAGTGAAGAATAAATGAAAAAACTTCTCA
>JAAEMC010000768.1 GCA_024225895.1 Desulfobacteraceae bacterium
CTGATCATGGTGATGATTTTTCTATCCTCTTTGTGGCTGAACCACTCGGTGGTGACCCCTCTTCACCTTTTAATGAACCGGTTTTCCCTGGGCGCCTCCGGAGATTTTACAGTCCGCATGCCGGTCCGGTCCAAAGATGAAATCGGGCAGCTGGCAACATTTTTTAATTCTTTTATGGAAACCCTTGAAATCTACCAGGCTGACCTGACATCTGAAATCAAAAAACATAAAAAATCCCTGGAAGCATTGCGCCTTTCAGAAGAAATGTTTTCAAAAGTATTCCGGTGCAGCCCCAGCGGCCTGTTTATTGCCTCCCTGGAAGACGGGCGGGTATTCAACGTTAATGAGAGCTTTCTTGCCTATACCGGCTATACCCATGAATCAGTCCTGGGCAAAGACCTTGTAGCCTTGAATTTTTTCAGGAAAAAGACCGACGGCCCCAAGCTCATGGAAAGGCTTGTAAAAGAGCGGCGGCTGGATAATATTGAAATCAGGTTTCAAACATACACTGGAAAAAAACGGACCGGGTTTCTGTCGGCTGAAATCGTTGAATTGCTGGGGGAACCATGTATTCTTGCTGCCATGGAGGATCTGACAGAATCCAGACGCCTGGAAAGGGAAGTCCTGGATATAAGTGAAAGGGAGCGCCAGAAAATCGCCATGGAACTCCATGACGACCTTTGCCCGCAGCTTATCGGTATAGAAGTCATGACCAAGGTGCTCACCAAAAACCTTGATGAAAAATCCTTGGAGGAAGCCTCTTCTGCCCATAAAATCAGGACCCATATTTTAGATACCATTGACAAAGCCCGGATGCTCTCCCAGGGGCTAAGTCCTGTTAATCTTTGCAACCTGGGATTTGACACTTCCCTGGAAGAACTTGCGCAGTATGTGCAGGATGTCTTTCATATCTCATGCATCCTGGAATATAATGCAATGGTGCCCTTCCAGGACAACCAGGCTACAGCCCACATCTACTATATTGTCCATGAAGCCGTCCATAATGCAGTGAAACATGCTGTGGCAGATAAGATTTCCATAGAGTTGACAGCCACTGCCAAAAATACCATTGTAAAGGTCAAAGATAATGGTAAGGGGTTTAATTCCCATGAGATATCGCAGGGCATGGGCATGCGGATCATGGAATACCGGGCAGCACGCATCGGAGGAATGCTTACCATCAAGGAAAATTTACAAGGCGGGATCCTGGTTGCGCTTGAAGTCAAACATTAAAGGATACAAATGGCTGTTAAAGGAAAGGGCAAAATAAAAATTCTGATTGTTGAAGACCACCCTATTTACCGAATGGGGATGACTGATTTGATCAACCAGCAAAAGGATATGTTTGTCTGTGGCGAAGCCGAAGATGTTGACCAGGGTTTAAAGATGATTGAAAACCATCTGCCCGATATCGTAATTGTTGATTTATCTCTAAAACACAGCAACGGCATAGAACTTGTAGAAACGGTCAGTGAAAACCATGAGCAGGTATCCTGCCTGGTTTTGTCCATGCACGATGAATCCCTTCATGCCGAACGGTGCCTGATGGCCGGGGCCAAGGGATATATTATGAAACAGGAAACCTCCACTCTGGTGGTGGAAGCCATAAGGGAAATCCTTTCGGGCAAACTTTATGTCAGCCGCAATATCATGAGCCATATATTAAAAAAATATCATCAGGGATCGGAACCAGAGCTTGAGTCCCCGTTGCAAAAGCTTACGAACCGGGAAATGGAAATTTTCCAGATGATCGGCAAGGGAAAAACCCGGACCGAAATCGCCGACCATTTCAACATCAGCGCCAAAACCATCGGCACCTACCGGGAACGCATCAAAGAAAAACTGGATTTAGAGCACAGCGGTCATCTTGTCCGCCATGCCGTTATCTGGGTGGAGACCGGAATTTTCAATCCAGATGCATGAATGCAAAATCAGATAAAAAAATCAAACTTATCCTCTGCAAATCAAACCACTATCCCGGCCTGACTCAATATTTTTGCTACAGGCTCACCCGCGCCACGTAAACGGTACCTTCAGACGATCCGCCGGTTACCGGGTTATCAAACTTGATGGTGTGCCCCTCTGCGCTTTCAAAGACCCTGCCCAAAAGGTTGGTAAAAGAATCTTCCGGGAAACCATCTGCCCAGAGGCCAAACACACCGCCGGGTTTCAAATGCTGTGCCAGCTCCTCCAGCCCTTTTTCTGTATAAAAACGCGTATTGGTCTGGTGCAATACATTCGTCGGGGTGTGGTCTATATCTAAAAAGATGGCGTCATGTTTATTTGCAGGATGCTTTGGGTCAAAGCTTTTTGACACATCCCGGGACAAAGCAAAAAAATCAGCATGTAAAAGCCGGCAGCGGGAATCTTGCATTAAAGTCTTGCCCAGTGGAACAAGCCCTTTTTGGTGCCACTCGATCACCCCTTCTAAATACTCGACAACAACAAGCGATTTCACACGCATATCTTCCAATGCGGAAACAGCAGTGTAGCCGAGCCCGAGCCCGCCGATCACGATGTCGAGGTCTTCTTTTTTTTCCAACATGCCAAGCCCGATCTTGGAAAGCTGAACTTCTGCCTCATGGAACAGGCTTGACATCAGAAAATATTCACCCAGCTTAACCTCATAGACATCAAGCCCCCCGAGTTGAATCAAACGGCGGCGCCGCAGCATCAAGTCTCCGATAGGCGTTGGCCGAAAATCTAATTCCTCGTACATCAAACTCATTTTACCACCTTTTCAATGAAGTAAGGTTCTTTTGCACAGGTCTGCTTTTTTGTGTATTGGGGGGACAGAATTCTGTAGAGTTCTTGTCTTAATTCGGGGGACACCTTACTTAATTCACGGAATTAAGTAAGGTGTCCCCCGTAGCTGCATTTTTCAAGAATCTTTGGATACCCCGTCATGACCTGGGCGGTATTTAAGCTGCAGTCCCTTTAAAAAATTTCGTAAAATTTGATTTTGGCACTCACGATAATGCCTGTGGCCCGGCCTGCGGAAAAATGCACTTAATTCAGATTTGCTGATGCTCACATCAGCCAGAGCCAAAATCTTAATCACATCATCTGCTTTCAAATTTAAGGCAATTTTCAGCTTCATGAAAATGGCATTGTTGCTTAAACGATCTTCCAACTTGGGCTGGGGCCCGTCTTTTTTACCCCGCTTTTCATTGATTAATCCATTTAAAAAAATAGTCAGTGTTTTATCACTGCATTTTTGATGTGCCAGGTCATCATCTTTTTTTAACCAGTCGCTGATTTGTGCCCGTGTGACCTTTTGATCTGCCTGGGCAAAAATAGAAATCATTTTTGAATCGCTGAAATCGAAAACATACCGGATACGGCGTAATATATCATTTTTATTCATTATTTTAATCTAATCCCATTTTTTTTCAATTCAATAACCCCTTTTTTATACAACCCCCCAACCGCTCTTTTAAATTCTTTTTTACTCATGGAAAAAACCCTTTTGATATCTTCAGGCGCACTTTTATCATGGCAGGGGACAAACCCTCCGGCCTCTTTTAAAACTATTACGATTTTGCCGGCAGATCCTTGTACAGAGGTATACCCGGGCTTTTTCAGCGTTAGATCAATTTTTTTATCTTCACGAAGCCGCATGATATAGCCGGTACATGTATCTCCAATTGACAGATCCTGAAAGGTTTCGTTGATATACAGCATGCCGTAATATTGGTTATCAATGACGGCCATAATACCAATTGTTGTGATGGAATGGATCAGAAGATCGACCTGCTGCCCCACCTTAAGTCCCTTGATACTTTTATCGCAATTCGCAGAGATTTGGGTCGTGCCGTACACCCGCTGCGTCTTTTTATCCAAACAGATCTTAGTCAGATACCTTTTTCCTACCGCCATTGTGTCCTGCTGCTCGTTTCTGGGCACCAGCAAGTCTTTTTCAAGCCCCCACTCCATGAATGTTCCAAACGAAACCACATCTTTTGCTTTAAGAAAAACAAAATCACCGACAATACCTGCAGGTTTTAAGGTAGTGGCAACAAGCCGGTCCTCGGAATCGGTGTGTACAAACACGTCAATGGCATCACCAATATTAAAATCATCAGAAACATATTTATTGGGAAGCAGCACCCTGCCCTTATCAGAACAAAGATACAATCCATAATCAGACCGGTTTTCAATGGCCAGGTGATTGTATTTCCCAATTTCAAGCCTGTTTTTTTGTTCCTGCTTTTTCTGCTTGCCTCTGGCAGTTTTTGAACCGTTCTTCCACTTTTTCCTAGCATACGGTTTTTTTGCATCCGGCATTGATTTTCCCTTTTTTATAAATTTATTTTGGCCATCATACCACATCAAGGGATATGCCGCCACACGGCCTTTACCTTGTAAAAATCGGGGAATATTTACTCAAATTCAATGAATTAAATAAAGTGTCCCCCGAATTCCCACCCGAATTCCTGCACTGTTATGCAAGCTTACAGAGCCTGAAACTCAATTCAAAAAGAAATTTTTATGGGCAAAGCTTAATAAGTGTTATGGGTTGAAAACATGCTCATTAAAAAAAAATTAATAAAATATGTAACCTTTTTTTGGATGGTATCGTCTTTGTCATTAAAGCAGGACAAAAATAGGATAAAAATGAACTGCCAAAAAAAAGGAGACAAATAATGGACACAATACAAAACAATTCATGCGGGTGCGGGACTGTCACAGAAAAACCAGGTTCGTCAGACAATGGGTGCTGTTCATCTGGCAATGAAGGCGAATATGCCTGTAACACACTGTCGGATCCGGAATGGATTCAAAAAAACTTTGAATATTTTCCATCTGGATTTGCAGTGGAAAAAGGTATTTTTAAGGATATATCTCCCGAACAGGCCGACCAGATGATTCAGGACAACAGCCAGGATCAGAATCTTGCTGTTCTTGATGTAAAAACAGAACAGGAATATCAGAACAACCATGTGTCCGGTTCAACCCAAATGGACTTTTTTTCATCAACTTTTAAGGATGACTTGTTTGGACTTGATAAAGACAAAGTCTACATCATTATCTGCAAAGTGGGCATCCGCAGTGAGATCGCGATGAAGCTGATGAAAAAAATGGGATTCAAGGAAGTCTACAATGTTCTTGGCGGCGACGACAGATGGATAGCGCAAGAGATTCCCCATATGCAGTTTAATCAACCCTGCACAGCGGCTCAATAGTATTTGAGCATGGAGTAAAAATCCTTTGGCTGCACTGTTGGTAAATATTGAAATCGGTGTGTCGCCTCAAAATGAGTGGCACACCGATTTTTAGAATAATATGAAAATTATTTTTAAATTCATTGCTTGACACAGAGAATTTATATCGTTATATTCCAATACAACGATTTAGATGAGTTTTATAAATTTTCCATTTAAAGCAAAGGAAAGCAGATGGTCAGACAACAATCAGCTAATATGGAATCAGTCTTGAATCAATGGCCAAATTCATGCTATGAAATGGCCATGAAAAAATTCATCAAAGTTATGAAAGCCCTGTCTGATCCCAATCGGGTTAAAATGATGAAAATGCTTCAATCCCGCCGCCTTTGCGTTTGTGAAATCAAAGAAGCGCTTGGCATTGCCCAGTCTACAGCCAGCAAGCATTTGAAAATCCTTGAAGAAGCCGAGCTGGTTAAAAGTGTTAAAGATGGATTGTGGGTAAATTACTCTTTATCAGACGGCAGTGATTCCCCTTTTGCTGCTAATATGATCGGGAACCTGAAACACTGGCTGGAAGATGAAAAAGAGATCCGGGAGTTGAACAAGGTCCTTCCTTTTATCAACCGGTGTGAGATTGAAAGCAAATAATCAGGTAAAAAAAATTTGAACATATATATCGATAGATGGCCATATATAAACTCAAAGGAGCTATGATGGAATTAAATACAAATAGGATAAATGATACGTTAAATCACACGCCTTTCGTTCGCATTGCTTTGGGTGCCGGGGGAATCTGCCTTTGGTGGATTCTTTACAATTCTCTGACAAAGATATCTGCCTGGCTGACCTATGACTTTTTGCCATTTCAACAAGGATCTCACCTGGGTTCTGCTGTTGAATTTTTTTTATATGATACACCAAAAGTATTGATGCTTCTGACGCTTATTGTTTTTTTTGTGGGAATCATAAGAAGCTTTTTTACACCTGAAAAAACCAGGGCTTTTTTGTCCGGGAAAAGTGAATTTGCAGGAAATATTCTGGCAGCCCTTCTAGGTATTGTCACACCCTTTTGCTCATGCTCGGCTGTGCCTTTGTTTATCGGGTTTATTACTGCAGGCGTCCCCCTTGGGGTCACGTTCTCATTTTTGATCGCAGCACCTATGGTTAATGAAATCGCCCTGGGACTGCTTTATGGTCTTCTGGGCTGGAAAGTGGCAGCCATTTATCTTGTGACCGGTCTTGTGATTGCTGTTTTGTCCGGCTGGATTATCGGCCGGTTAAAAATGGAAAATCATATTGAGGAATGGGTAGCCCTTTCAACTGCTGCTGCCGCATCTGTTCAAGAAGAGGAAAAAAATTGGAACGACCGTATATTATACGGATGGGATGCGGTTAAGGAGATTGTCGGCAAAGTCTGGATTTATATGATCCTTGGAATCGCAGTGGGCGCGGGTATCCATGGATTTGTACCAGAAGGGGTTATGGCTTCCATTATGGGTAAAGACTCATGGTGGTCTGTCCCCTTTTCCGTAATCATCGGGGTTCCCATGTACTCTAATGCGGCCGGTATCATCCCGGTGGTGGAGGCGCTTCTTGGCAAGGGTGCAGCCCTTGGAACCGTCCTGGCTTTTATGATGAGTGTCATCGCCCTGTCACTGCCGGAGATGGTCATATTAAGAAAAGTACTCAAACCCAGGCTCATAGCCGTCTTTATCGGGGTTGTTGCCTGCGGCATTCTTATGGTGGGCTATTTATTTAATATAATTATTTAAGATTCAAAGAAATTATCAACATTTTTCAGGGAGGATACTATGGAAATTAAAGTATTGGGACCGGGTTGCGCAAAGTGTAAAAAAACAGAAAAATTGATTCTACAGGTGATCAATGAAACCTGTGTAGATGCCAACGTGGAAAAGGTGACCGACATGATGGATATTGCATCCTATGGCGTGTTTGGAACTCCTGCTGTCATCATTGACAACAACGTTAAATGCATGGGCAAGGTGCCCAAAAAAGACCAGATTAAAGCGTGGTTGATATAATCAAAAAACAAAAAATTAATCGAAAAAGGAGAACGTTATGTCAAGCAATTGCCGCAGCAATGAAAAGGTTATGGTTCTTGCATGTTCCGGCGGGTCCAATGTGGGCCAGCTCAGTAATCAGGCAGGCATTGATCTGACAAGAGAAGGATATACAAACATGTTCTGCCTGGCCGGTATCGGCGCAAGCCTGAAAGGATTTATCAATTCTGCCACGGCTACAAAAAAAGTAGTTGCCGTTGATGGATGCGATGTTGGTTGTGCAAAAGCAATACTTGAAAAAAATGGTATAGAAAATAAACATCATGTCGTGATCACTGACCTTGGCATTGAAAAGAATAAGAACTTTGACCAGGATGCTTCTGATCTGGATAAGGTTAAAGCAAAAATCAAAGAAA
>JAAEMC010000769.1 GCA_024225895.1 Desulfobacteraceae bacterium
AAAGAAAGGGAAGATTCAATTCAAGAATTTAGTGGATAAGACGGGGAGGGTGGTGTTGCTTAAAGATCTTATGGGCTAAGTGATTTCTTTGCAGTTGTTCTTCATCCATTGAGTGAATTCTTCAGCTGAGTATCCACCTTTTCCTAATTTTTCAAATGTGAACACTCGTTCGATAGGACTGACAACGAAATCCATCCCATGTAAGCGCAAGAATAGTCTGGTCACAACATAGGCAGTTCGCTTATTCCCGTCAATAAATCCGTGATTTTTAGCCAACCCGAATCCATATGCAGCCGCAAGTTCTACAACGCCTGGTTTGTCATATTCAAGAAGGTTCTTGGGTCTTCCTAAAGCACTCTCGATTAATCCTATATCTCTGATACCTGTAGCACCTCCATGCTCCTCTATTTGCATATCATGGATGGCAAGCACTGTTTCCAGTTCAATCCAGTCGTATGTCATCTTTTAGATAATTCCCGGAGAAGATCTTTATCCTCATGCATGATTTTTTCTGCTAAAGAGACCTGTCTGGAGAAGTTTTCATTATATGCGGTTAAACGATAGCTTCCATCTGGGGCTTCGGTAAAATACAAGCTCTCTCCTTCAGCAACTTTTAATCTGCTTAAAGTCTCTTTTGGCAGGACAAGCCCAAGAGAGTTACCGATTTTTCTAACTTTCAGTTCTAACATATCCGCCCTCCTTTGTTATAACCATTGTAATAACATTTTTTAAGAAATGCAATCTTTTAAAATTTAAGGACCAGGTGAATGAAAAGGGGAGGGTGGTGTTGAGAAAACTACCCTAAGCACCTGGATCAGGAAAATGATGTTGTCTTGATAAAGTGGGAGAAATTGCAAAATCAGCCCACTAAATCAAGTATCTGCTTTGGGATTTAAGATGGCCCAACTCTTGGTTCAGTCGTTCTACTCTGTTTCTTTTTGATTGAATCTGTCGAGTGAGGTTTCGTTTCTCCTTGTTCAAAGATCGGAGCTTCTGACGCAGCTTTTTGCGTTTTTTTGCAGGCAGATTCTTATTTTGAAGCTTTGCCTGGGTCGTTTTAATTTTCAGGCCAATATGATTTCTTTTTATTTCCTGCTTTCTAAGTTTATCATCGATCCTGTCCTTTTTATTTTGAACCCGATGGACAACCAATCCATGCTCATATGCATAAAGATAGGACGGCTCATTGGTGCAGACCCTTCTGTATGGCCTTCCTTTGCGGCCCAAATTGTATGCTTTCAGTGGAGTGCAATACCTATTTAATCCTTGGTGCAGACCTTGGTTATAGACATGATAATTCGGTGATACGCCTTGTTCTTTGTAGGGGTTGACATATCCTGTATTGGAATGATCTGTGAGTTCTCCAGAATTACCATCTGTATACTCCAGCTGATGCCAATCCTGATGTCGAGACTCTTCCAGAGTCGGGGTCACGGTAACACAGCTTGATAAGCAACAGACCATAATTAAAATAAGAAGGTACCATTTAAGAAGAGCCATATTGAATTGAATTCCCATGCTATCACCCTTTCACTTGGTTTGGAGTTATTTAGAGCCTCTAATAGCTACAGACACCTTCTTTAGGGAAAAGTTCATTCTATATGGAATTTAAGGAGTATATTTGAACTTTATGATTTAGTGGATGAGAAGGGCAGGGTGGTGTTATTGAAAAAGTTATCTTGATTTTATTTGAGTTCCTCAATACAACAAACTCTCAGCGCCTAAAACTAAAGCTGCGGAGGATGCTTATGAAACTGAAAGCTCGGATTGTATTGATATCGATTTTATTTGTATGTGTGCTACCGACAGTAAGCATGGCGATGACAGCCAAAGAAATGAATTACAAAGGACTCAAATTTTTTGATAAAAGAAAATATAGCCAGGCTATTGAGTGGTTTACTAAATCCATCCAGGCCAAACCAGATTATGCCAGTCCTTACAATAATCGAGGCTTGTCATACTTTAATCTGGGTAAATTAGATAAAGCCGTTGAGGATTACACCCAGGCCATAAAGCATAAATCCAGATATGCTGTCGCCTACCGCAATCGTGGTGGTGCCTACTATCGTCAAAACAAGTACGAAAAAGCCATCGCAGATCTAACCAAAGCTATAGAATTTAGAAAGGATTATGTATTTGCTTACCTCACCCGAGGACATGCTTACAGAGATTCATACAAATACGATCAAGCCATTCAGGACTATACCAAAGTCTTAGAACTGAAACCAAACTTTGCCAAGGTATACAATGCAAGGGGTTTTGCATATAAAAGACAAGGCAAGTACACACTTGCGCTACAAGATATCAACAAAGCCATAGAACTAAAACCCAATTACGGATATGCCTATAGCAATCGTGCTGATATTTATGATTGGCAAGGAAGGTTGGATCTGGCTATTCAAGATTATACAAAAGCTTTAAAAATTCATCCAAAATACTCGACAGCCTTAAATAACCGAGGCTATGCATATAAGAGACTGGGCAAATATGATCTGGCTGTCGCCGATTTTTCAAAGGCTTTTAAAATCAAACCCACTTTTTATAATGCGGTTCGAAACCGTGGTGATACCTATTCACTAATGGGCAAGCTGGATGAAGCCATGCAAGATTACAATACTGCCCTCAAAATAAACCCATCTTACCCTGAAGCTTATCGCCGTCGAGGTGATGTCCATGCAAAACGGAAGGGCTATGACAAGGCAATAGTGGATTACAACAAAGCCATCGGGTTAAAGCCAGACTATATATGGGCTTATCGTAACCGGGGCGGTGTGTATTTCAGGCAAGGCCAGTATGATCTTGCAATGAAGGATTATACCAAGTCCATTGAACTTGAACCGGATTTTTCCCATTTATATTCATTACGTGGTGGTATTTATGGAAAACAGTTAAAATATGCCGAGGCTATTGTTGAGTATACCCAGGCCATAGATCTTAACTCAGATGATATCCATTCCTATCTTTGCCGGGGCTATTCTTATCAAAAACTGAAAAAATACAAAGAATCCATTGCAGACTTTACAAAGGCCATAGAGCTCAGGTCTGATTTTGCCTATTCATACCTTTGCCGTGGTTCTGTTCATGCTGATAAGAAAAATTATGATAAAGCGATTCAAGATTTTTCAAAAGCCATTGAATTAAATCCTGAGTCTTCCCATGGGTACGTATATCGTGGTTATGCCTATGGCCGGAAAGGCAAATATGAAAAGGCCATTCAAGACTATTACAAAGCCCTGCAACTGACGCCTAAATATTCAGATAGAATTAGAGAGGCCATCAGAAGGTATATCAAAAAAATAGAAGAAGCGATAAAAAATCCTGTAGCATAATCTTAAACACCTATGTGTAGAGATTTGCACTTACGATCGAGTTGGCCAGATCCCATCATTGTCTATTATGTAAACTTTTTGCTCCGTACATTGCATAAAATCGTTTTGGCCTGGGTGTTCTCTTGGAATATTTGTCCTGGGGAATCATTTTGTTTGTCTGCAATTCTCGTGGGGAATTTGTACTAAATGTTTAATGGAACCCTTTAAAGGGTGCCGTCCGAAATTTTGCGGTTTTGGACAAAAAACCCTATATGACAATATCAAGGCAGCAAAACATTGATCAGTGAGAGTATCACCATCTGTAAAAAATCAATCACCGGATCCAAAACGCCAAAATAAAGCAGTGCTATAACAATTAAAATTCCGAACCGTTCCAGACGTAGTAAAATTGCCTGAACACTAGCAGGAGAAAATCCTAAAAGGATTTTCGAACCATCCAACGGTGGAATCGGAATCAGGTTAAATGCTGCCAGGATAATATTGATTTTTGCAAAAAAGTAGAGCACTAATGCAAACATGCTCGATTGCGGCAGATTAAGCAGGCTGTAAAGAAAAAGGGCCAGAAACGCCAGAATCATGTTCGTGATGATTCCGGCAGAAGACACCAGGATCATTCCCTTGCGGTAATTCCGGATATAGCCGAAATTCACAGGCACCGGCTTTGCCCAGCCAAACCCTACAATAAACAGCATTAGAGTACCCAAGGGATCGAGATGTTTTAACGGATTAAGGCTCAGACGCCCAAGGTGTTTGGCTGTAGGATCACCCAATCGATAGGCCACATATCCATGGGCCAGCTCATGAAAAATAATGGCATACATCAACGGTATGGCGATGAGGATAAATGCAATCGGGTTGTTAAGCAGTAGACTGAGCAGGCCCATGTAGTGTTTCCTTTGATAATATATTCATTTCAACCGTGGTTATACAAGTTCATAGCATTATTTTATACACTCTTGATTTATTGAGTGACTGTGAAAGTCTTGGCATCGCTCCGCGGTCCATAGTCTTTTCATGATTTAATTAATATGCGAGGGGGTTGGCCTTGTCAATTTTTAAATCCGGGTAACAATGTCCCATAATCTTACGTAAACTTCTGCACAGAATGCTAACTTTAGTGAAATAGTTAGCATTTTATAAATCGCTCGAATCTCCCGCCATTTATATGATTCCATCATTTTACAGCCTCCGGGGATGACAGTGAAAAATAATTACACTAACT
>JAAEMC010000770.1 GCA_024225895.1 Desulfobacteraceae bacterium
AAGCACCCTGAATGTAGTGGTTTTATAGTTTCTGAATAGGATAAAAGAAGCGATTAAAAGACCAATTATCCACTTGTATCTGCCATCCATTTTCTTAAACCTTTGAATTAAGCCGGCTAAAAATCCCTTATCCGCCATATGTTGTTTACTCCTCTGTCACAATAAATATAATCTGTAAACTAAGCTTGCTCCCAGGGTAGCAAAAGATTATGAAAATGATTGGATGCTCTGCATGGGGGTTCATCTTCTTCATAGGCTCCCTGTTTGAGCCATTCGGTTATAGTCCTGTGTTTCTTTCTTCCACCGGTTAGTCCATTGGGAAGATTGGTATCAAGCCCCTCTTCAAATCCAAACTTTGCTTTCAAGGCTTTATCAAATACTATGTTTTTTTCTAAAGCTTTTAGAGTAATTGTCGGATGTGATGATTTATTATCAAAGGCAAAGGCAGAAGATGTAATCAACATACAGAAGGTAAAGGAATATAAAATTTGCTTGATCATTTTTTCTCCTGTTTTTTTAAACGAGATTTATATTCTTCGATAAGAGAATTTCGCTCCTCAATATAAAAGGGGGTTTCATACTCTATTGCTTTGTCATACTTTGAATTTTTCGGAATCGCTTCATCTCTAAAGATATTGGGTTGAATTAAAGAATCATGGCTGATGAATGTATATTCATCTTTCCATGGTTCCAGAAATACATCCTGGTCCTTCATGGAAAAGCCTTCTCGTCTTTTGTACCGGGCTCGCTTCTTATCATCTTCTCTGCAACCCAGATAAATCAATTTGGAATCCCACACCACATAACCGGGTTTATAAATCTTCAGACGTGGTTTATACCTGGCATACTTGCCCTTGACAGTTAATTTAAGAATTCCATTTTTATCTGATTCAGCTTCGATTGCTTTGGCTGTGTAGGTTGAGGACAATCCTGGCAGCCCCTTAGTACTAGTCCACATTGCAATAGCCACTGCCCCTTGTATTGGCTCTTTGGTCTCAGCATCAAGGACCCTGAATGTAGTGGTTTTATAGTTTCTGAACAGGATAAAAGAAGCGAATAAAAGACCAATTATCCACTTGTATTTGCTATCCATTTTCTTAAACCTTTGAATTAAGCCGGCTAAAAATCCCTTATCCGCCATATGTTGTTTACTCCTCTGTCACAATAAATATAATCTGTAAACTAAGCTTGCTCCCAGGGTAGCAAAGGATTATG
>JAAEMC010000771.1 GCA_024225895.1 Desulfobacteraceae bacterium
ATGTTTCATAAAAAAGAAGGTCAATAAAAAAGAAACAGGCAGGCCCATGGCCACCCAAAAGGAAAACCGGAACGGGAAGAAAAGTACCATGGCAAAAAAAACAAGAATCAATCCCGCAATACCGTTTTTAACAAGCATTTGAAGCCGGTCCCGGACAATTTTTGATATGTTCTGTGTCAGGACAAGAGATATCCCGCTCGGTGATTGCCGGCGCTCTTTTTCAATAAATTCGTTTACGCCATCCAGAATATCCAGGGCATCTTCGGATTTGGTTTTATTGATTTGAAGCAGTCCCGCCCGCTTGCCGTTAAATATGATCTGATTCTCTTCATCCATGAAACGGTCCGATATTTTAGCTATATCACCCAACCTTATTTCCGCACCGGTAATTCCGGATATCACAATCAGGTCTTCCAGCTCATGGATAGTTCTGCGCTCTTCTGTAAAACGGATCAGAAGATCAACATCACTGGTTTCAAGGCTGCCGGCAGGCAAATCCATACTCTGGGATCTGACGGCATTTTGTATATCCAATATGGACAACCCAAGCCGCATCAGCGTGTAAAAAGGAATTTCAACAAGGTATTCATGGTCTGAAAATCCTAACACTTCCACCTGGGACACCAGGTTCAATTGTTTGAGCCGGTCTTTTAAATCTTCGCAATACAGTTTTAAATGAACAGGGCTCATGGGGCCGGTCACTGCAATGGAAACCACCTGGTCCGTGCGATTAATCCGTTTGACAATCACATCCTCCACTTCAGCCGGGAAATCATTTATGGCCTCCACTTCGGTTTTGATATCATTTAAAAACTCAATGATATTCCCATCATCGCTCATATCCACCACCACCCGGCCTGAATTTTCCCTGGCCGTGCTTCTGACCTCGTCAATGTGGGAGATCTCTTCAATGGCTTCTTCTATACGGCGGCATACAGACATTTCAACATCCTGGGCAACTGCACCCGGATAGACGGCAGTGATCTGAACAGCATTTGTGGAGAAATCAGGCAAGGTTTCCCTGGTCAAATCTCCCATTGTGAGAACGCCTAAGGCAATAAACAAAATCATCAGCAGATTGGCGGCCGTGGGATGGGCGCATAAAAATCCAATCCTCCTTTTCAAAGCATCCATCCTAACCATCCTCCCCTAAGGATTGTGCTTTGACCCTTAAAGCGGTTTCTTTATCCTTGACCGGATCTAAAAGCATCCCTTCCACCGCAGGTGCAAGATCGGTTAAAACAAGCAGCTGGCCTGGTTCAAGCCCATTGGATAATACCGCAAGATCCTCCATGAAAAATTCCACGTCCACCGGTTTTATCTCCAGTCTGTTTTCCGGGCTGCAAATATAAACCTTTCCTTCATGCACTGCACTTCTGGGGATGACAAACCGGTCCGGTAAAGGCCGACCCTGGAGTTGGACTTTCACGTACATATGGGTTAACAGCGGAGGGCGCCGGCCTGGAATCACATTAGCATATGGCTTGTCCACTGTAATATAGACAGTCAGAGCACCGGTTTTCAGATCCATGGACTCGCTGGTCCTTGAGAATCGCCCCTCCCATTGGATCTTTTTCTCGGAGGTTAATGGCAGCCTAACTTTTGCAGTGATGCCAATGGCCTTTCTAAAAGTTTCCATACTCAGTGTTTCCGGTAAAAACGGCTGATCTGTCCTGGGTAAAATTTTCATAAATTCCCTGGGAGAAACCTGTACCGGAATCTCCATGGCATCAATCCCTTCTGCTACCAATAAAAGGGTGCCAGCCGCCGCATATTGATCCAATTCAACGTTGACAGCGGATAAGCGGCAATTAAAAGGAGCATAAATCTCTGCCTTGGCAACATCCAATTGCCTCTGGGTTACCGTAGACTCGCCGGATTTCTTTTTTGCCATGAGCGCATTTTTCCGCGATGGAATCAGATCCAGGGTATTTTGAAGATTATTTACCAGAGTTTGCTGGGCCAAAAATGTTCTTTCCTCTTTTTCAAGGTCTGATTTTGACGCATAGCCTTTTTCATGGAGTTCGCGTTTTCGTTTCAGTTCACGGGCGGAAATGGAAAGGGACTTTTTTTCGATTTCAAGCAGCCGTTGGGTATTTTTCCGGGATTGTTCAAGTTCACGAAGCTGTGCATCCACACTCATCACATCTGCCTTGCCCTTGGTTTCTGCCAGACCATAGGTAGCAGTGTCGATCTTTATCAACAACTCGCCTTTTTTAATAAAATTGCCTTTTTCAAGGTTGGGATGTATTTCAACGATTTGGCCGGACACCTCTGAGAAGGCTTCCCATTTTCTTTCCGGTTCGACATAGCCATAGGCATTTGACCGGGGGATTACAAAGGTCTTTTGAAGAGAAATCACACGGATTGAACACACCCGCTCCCTGTTGGCAACACGAACAGGTTCTTGCTTGGTATTTTTCATTATTATGAACAATGCAATACCGCAGATCACCGGTACAATAATCACTATTTTTTTTAACACAGTCATGGTTTTACCTTTTTGAAAAATTATCCATGTTCCATTGTCATTGAAAGCTGGACAGTCCAAGTGACTCTTCAGCATTTTTAATCAGGGTATCCAGGTCATCGCGTAGTTCTTCCAAACGATCTTCAGGAATATCCTTTGACAAAGTCGTATTCCAGTTTTCCAAAATATTAAAAAAGATGGTCTCAATTTCATGGGCCTTTGGGCCTAAAAAAACTTGCTTGACACGATAAGCAGACGGGTCAGGTCGCCGTTTCACAAAACCCTCTTTTTCCAATTTTGCCAGAACCCTTGCAGTATAAGATTTATCAACCCGCATCCTTTGGGATAATTCATCCTGGCTGATACCGTCTTGAACAAACAAATGGGCAAGAAAAACATAATCCCCGGCCCCAAAACCGATTTCACCGATCTCCTGCCGCAAGTGCGTCATGGAAAGCCGAAACAGAAGATGAATTCTGCGGCCAAGAGAAACTTGCGCAAATTCCTTGTACATAATACCTTCCTTTTATTCAGTTGATAATGCAACTGAATATATTATTCTTCTGTTGCATTGTCAACTGAGAATTATTTTAATTTGACAATTTCAAAGAACAACTTAATTTATCCAGCATGTTTACTAATGATGCGTCAATTAATTGAAGGAGAAAAATATGTCAGAACTCACAGCAATTTTCGAAACCAGTAAAGGCACCATTCGCCTGGATTTATTTGCAGATCAGACCCCGTTTACCTGCGGTAACTTTGTCAACCTTGTCCAAAGAGAATATTATAACGGCCTTAAATTCCACCGGGTTATTGCCGATTTTATGGTCCAGGGCGGATGCCCCTGGGGTAATGGCATGGGCGGCCCGGGCTATGAATTTGACGATGAATTTAAAGATGATCTGAAACATGATAAGCCAGGGATCTTATCCATGGCCAATGCAGGTCCCGGGACCAATGGCAGCCAGTTTTTCATCACCCATACCCCCACCCCTCATCTGGATAGTGTCCACACGGTTTTTGGCGCCGTGCAAAGTGATGAAGATCAAAAAATCGTAGACAGTATTGAACAAGGCGATATCATTGAAAAAATTACCATTGAAGGGGATACAAAACCCTTACTTAAAAGAGTTGCCGCTAAATTAACCAAATGGAATGTCAAAATTGACAAACAATTTCCCAAGCTGCCCAAAGCCAAATAAATTATCAGGCAGATGTTAAAAATATAAAGGCCGGGTTTTTGCACCCGGCCTTTTTTTATTTCTGATTGATCTAACCCGAATATTTCATGAGATTTTAACTAAATTTTTTAAAAAC
>JAAEMC010000772.1 GCA_024225895.1 Desulfobacteraceae bacterium
GAAGTTGGCCGAGCAGGCCGGCTTCTTCCTCGAGCCCGGCAACTACATCCACGCCCTCGATACCGAACGAACGTGGGATTGGACTCCCAAGGTCGAGGTCGGCGCTGTGGTTCAGGCCGCCGATACGCTCGGCAGCGTTCCCGAGAGCATATTCGAGCACAACATAATGGTGCCGTTTGCCTGGGAAGGACAGTACACGGTTCAATCCGTTGCCGAATCGGGTTCCTACCCCATCGTGAAGGAAATAGCGACATTAACCGATGCTTCCGGCAACGAACACTCTGTTACCATGGAGCAAAACTGGCCGGTCAAGAAACCTCTGTGCGTAGCCAGGCGGCGACTGTTGCCGACCAAACCCATGGTTACAAGCGTCCGCATTGTCGACTCGTTGTTCCCCATTGTTCAGGGCGGCACATATTGCATTCCCGGGCCATTCGGCGCCGGCAAGACGGTATTGCAGCAGATCACTTCACGCCATGCCCATGTGGACATCGCCAAGGTATAAAATGCCTTGGTCGGTCCATCGGGTATTGATCACCGGATGCTCTTTAATGGTTGTACCTGTAATCTTCATCACAAGATCGGTAATGGTCACCCTTACACCGTGCTTTTCTTCGATAAGGGGTAAAAGTGTTTTCCTGTATTCAACAATTTTTGTGGCATCAACCGTGATGGTCATATAGGTCTGGGCGGTTTCCACTTTGCTTGACAGCATCTTGTTTGCAATTGCCCTTCGCATTCCTGTAAAAGGCACCAGACGATCTTGAGCAACACAAATTTGTCCTGTCCCGTCTTTGGCACTGCCTGCCTGCTGCTGTTCATGGACTGATTCGACATCCGCCTTCATAATCCGCCCCCCGGGCCCTGTACCCTGAACATTTGACAGGTCAATCTTATAATGTCTTGCCATTTTCTTAGCCAAGGGGGATGCTTTTACTCTCTTTCCGCCTTGAATATCCGGCATATTTTCATCAGATAGCGCAGGTGTTTCAGCAACAGGTAGAATATCCTGTGCTGCATCGGGTATATTTTTTTCAATCTCAGATAAATCTTCACCCTCTTTGGCCAGATAGCAGACAATCTCTCCTATAGCCGCAGTCATATCTTTTTGGACAACAATTTTTGCTAAAATCGCTGTTTCTGGAACTTCAACTTCAAACGTCACCTTTTCCGTTTCCAAAACAAACAAGATATCGCCTTTGTTTACACTGTCCCCCTCCTTAACCTTCCATTCTATTATCAATCCTTCGGTCATGGTTAAACCGAGCTTCGGCATTACGATTTCCACAGGCATTTTGACTCCTCCTGTTATTGTCCTGTAAAGTTGGCTTTTCGTTTTTCTAAAAAAGCAGTCATTCCTTCCTGCATATCCCGGGTGCTAAAACATATGACACAATTTTTCTGGGAATGCTGGACCGCTTGTTCTATGGGCAGATCCTTGCCTATTTCCATGGCATCCTTGATCATTTCAACAGCAATGGGTGCATTTTGATTTATCTTCAATGCCAGCTCTTCCGAGGCTTGAACAGCCTGGCCGTCTTTTACAACCTTATTTACAAGACCGATTTTTAGCGCTTCTTGTGAATCAATTGTTTCACCTGTGAACAGCATCTGGGCTGCCCTGCCTTTTCCGATCAGGCGTGGAAGACGCTGGGTACCACCTGTACCGGGTATGATCCCCAGTTTGACTTCCGGCAGTCCCAATACAGCAGATTCAGTCATTATTCTGAATGTGCAGGATATTGCAAGTTCCATCCCCCCTCCGATTGCAGGGCCGTTAATGGCGGCAATGACGGGTTGACGCAATTTTTCCAGGCCTATGTTGATTCTCACGACGCCTTCGTTCCATCGCAATAGAGCCATTGGGCTCATCTTTTTTAATTCAGCAATATCCGCACCTGCCTGGAAAGCTTTGCCCTCACCGGTAATGATCAGAATACGGGTTTTATAATCCTTATCAATCTGCCTTAGTGCATCTAATATTTCGTTTATCATCATTTGGTTAAACGCATTCCGAACATCCGGCCTGTTTAATGATAAATATCCGATTCCATTTTTATTCTTTAATTTTATTGTTTCATAAGAATGCATGATCTGTCCTTTTTTATCGGGCCGAATCAATTTTAATCAGGATTCGTCTCTCATCAGCGGGAGGTCTGCCCGCCATCAATAACGATTGATGATCCGGTCATAAAACTGGAGGCCTTTGATGCAAGCAAAATAGCAACACCTTTGATCTCTTCAATCTGTGCCAGCCTTTTTACGGGGATATCGGTACGGATAATTTTTTTGCCTTCGTCACTATTAAAAAAATGTGTATTCATCGGGGTTTCAAAATATCCCGGTAAAATCGCATTTGCCTGGATATTTTTTGTTGCCCATTCAAGGGCCATGACCTTGGTCAATTGAACACATCCAGCTTTGGCGGCGCAATAGGCTGACATATTCGGCCACCCTTTGTGTGCACCAATGGATGCGATATTAATTATTTTCCCGCCATTTTTTTCTTCCACCATTCGTGTGACCACTTCCCGGGTCAATGTAAACACGGATTTTAAATTTGTATTAATAACACTGTCCCAGTCCTGGTCAGTCATTTTTAAAATTGGTTTTTCGCTTCCGCCTATGCCGGCATTATTCACCAGGATATCAATATGGCCGCAGGATTGAATTGTTTTTTCAACAGTATCTTTTATTGCTTTACTGTTGGTAATATCGCAGCAATAGGCAAATGAGTCAGCACCGGATTTTTCCTGTATTTCAAGGCAGGTTTTTTCACAGACATCCAGGCGCCTTGCAATGATCACAACTTTTGCCCCGGCTTCTGCAAGGCCCTGTGCAATTCCTTTGCCGATTCCGGTTGCCCCGCCTGTAATCATTGCCACTTTTCCGGATAGATCAAAATAGGGTAAATTCATTTAAAAAAAACTCCTTACTTTTTAGGGATAAACCACAATTTTAATATATTTTTCTGCATCACCAATGAGCGGTTCGATGCCTTTTTCAACAATATCTTCCAATTGGATGCGCTCTGAAATCATCTCCTGGATATCTATCCTTTTATCAGCCATCAATGCCAGGGCTGCTGTAAATTCGTTCTCATATCCGCAGCTGAAGACGATCTCTTTTTCATGTCCCCACAAACGGATAAACGGGACCTCCACAGGTGTCATGGATAGGCCTACAATACAAATTGTTCCCCTTCTGCCTGTGGTGCTCAAGGCGGTATTAAATGCAGGCTGGTTTCCCACACAGTCAAAGGCAATTTCTGTCCTCAAGCCATTGGTAAGTTCGGCTATTTTTTTTCCCGGATTGCTCTTGAAAGGATTGAATACAGCGGCAGCCCCCAGTTTTTTTGCAAGGTCCCTGCGGGCTTTTATGGGTTCTACAACAAATACCTGGCTTGCACCGGCAACAAGACATACCTGCATCACTAAAAGACCAATAGGACCGGCGCCGATAATGGCGACTGAATCACCGATTTTCATTCGGCTTCTTTTTACTGCCCGAACCGACACTGCCAATGGTTCAATAAAGGAGCCCATATCATCTGAAACAGAGTCCGGCAGATGGAAAAGGGCATAATCATTAACCACTGCATATTCTGCAAACCCGCCATCGGCAGCAAATCCTGTGCTTCCTAATTTCACGCACATATTATACGCACCCTTTTTGCAATAATGGCATTCATTGCAGGTAATCAATGCATTTACAGTAACCCGGTCACCCGGATTAAATCCTGTTACATTTGATCCGGGTTGGACAACTTCTGCAGAAAATTCATGACCAAGGACAACCGGCCCGCCCGCTTGTCCGGTCAGGGGATGGGGTTTAACCGGAATAATAAAAGGTCCCTGCCTAAATTCGTGCAAATCAGACCCGCAGATCCCACAGGCATTTATCTTGATTTTAACCTGGCCGGGACCAGGAACAGGTTCGGTAATATCTTCTACTCTAATATTATTTTGGCCATACCAGACGGCGGCTTTCATAGGTTTAATCCCTCCTTTTCAAATAATTTAAAACAGTCGTTCCATGGTTTTTTCAACAGCCGTAACAACATTCTCTGAATCAGGCAGGTAAACCTGTTCCAGGTTAAACGGCACCGGAACAAAAGGAGCACCTACCCGTTCAATGGGAGCATCCAGTTCATCCATTATCTCTTCGGCAACAACAGCGGAAATTTCTGCTCCGATGCCGCATTGCTTTACTGCTTCATGAGCAATAACAAGATGGTGAGTTTTACCCACGGAATTGAATACGGTTTCTTTATCCCAGGGAGAAATGGATCTTAAATCAATCACCTCAATTTCAATCCCCTGTTTAGAAAGCTTTTCAGATGCCTTTAGTGATTCATGTACCATCCGGGAGGTTGCCACAACAGTCACATCGGTTCCGCTCTTTTTAATATCTGCTTTACCAATTTCTACGACATACTCGTCATTGGGTATTTCGCCTTTCAGGGCATGTAAAGATTTATTTTCAACAACAATTACTGGATTATCATCCCTTATTGCTGATTTTAGAAGACCCTTGACATCATATGGCGTTGACGGCATTACAACTTTTAATCCAGGGACATGGGCAAACCAGGCTTCCAGGCACTGGGAATGTTGGGGGCCGGCGTTAAGACCACCTCCTCCAGGAGTACGAATGACAATAGGCATGCTGTAGCGGCTGCCGAACATATATCTCATTTTGGCAATCTGATTGACGATACCATCCATGCAGACAGTCATGAAATCCATAAACATAATTTCTACAATGGGCCTTAGACCGCAGGCTGCAGCACCGGCAGCCATACCGACAATCCCTGCTTCACTAATGGGGGTATCAATTATCCTTTCAGAACCGAATGTTTCCAGAAGGCCTTTGCTTGCACCGAATGATCCCCCGGGGCTGCCTACATCTTCGCCTATGAAAACGACTTGTTCATCCTTTTCCATCTCTTCATAAATCGCCTCCTTTACACCCCAGATATATCTTATTTCCTTCATGGTATACTCCTATAAAATTGAGTATGTAATCACTCAACTGATAAAGTAAAAAAATTATGCCCAGAGTTCTTCCATCAACTCAGATGCTTCTGGTAACGGGCTTGTTCTTGCAAACTCTACAGCCGCATCAATCTCCTGATCAATATCCGTCAGGATTTTTTGATTTATTTTTTTATTTAGAATCTTTTTCTCAAAAAGATATTTTTTGAAATTGGCGATACAATCTGATTTCATGGCAGTATCAATTTCTTTTTTATCGCGGTATTTTTGGGCATCTCCGACAAAATGGCCGTGCCAGCGGGAGCTTTGAACTTCCAGCAAAGAAGGCCCTTTACCCTGTCTTGCTCTTTTTACAAATGCAGCAGCTGCATCATAAATCTCAAAAAAGTCGTTTGAAACGGTTTTTGCAGGGATTTTATAGGATGCTGCCCTTTTTGACACATCCTTTATGGTCATGTGCACTGACTGGGGAGTAAATTCAGCCCATCCGTTGTTTTCACATACAAAAATGATGGGCAGTTTCATGACGGAAGCAATATTCAAGGCTTCATGAAAAGTTCCCTCATCGGTTGCACCTTCACCGAAAAAACAGACCGTCACCTGATCGGTTTTTTTATACATGGAAGCAAATGCAGCGCCGTTTGCAATGGGAATACCGCCTCCCACAATCCCGTTTGCCCCCAGTATTCCAAGATTCATATCCGCCAGATGCATGGAACCGGCCCTGCCTCTGCAGGGTCCATTGCTTCTTCCAAAAAGCTCTGCCATGAACATGTCAGGCTTGATCCCCTTTGCAAGGGCATGTCCGTGCCCCCGGTGGGTATTGGCCATATAATCGGAATCGTTTAATTGGCTGCAAACCGCAACAGGTGTAGCTTCCTGACCGATACAGACGTGAATGAAGCCGGGAATTTCACCATTTGCAAATACCTCCATCAATTTCTCTTCCATTTTTCGGATTCTGATCATCTGGGTATAAAACAAGATCATTGTCTTTTTACTGAGCTTTGTCATTTAGGTTTCTCCTTCCGGTATTGAAGCATTTTATTTTTCAGGAATACATTCAATTCCATGTAGAATAAAATTAACAATCTCCTTTATCACAATATCCATGGATTCTACTCGGCGTTTCAGGCTCCACCTTCTAAAGGAGACAATTACAGGCAAATAAGTCAATATGTCGGCACACACTTTAGTACGGATTTCATTGATCTGTTCATCCTTGAAGTAATCCTTGAGCAATTGCTCAAATAGCTTGATATAATCATCTTCTCTTTCCAATATGGTATACAGGTCTTCTTTTTTCAGGGTTCCTGATTCCCGATAGAGAAACATGATTAGATCCTGGTATTTTAAGATGCTTTTAAGCGTCTGGATCAGCGCCTGTTTGAGTCGCTCTTTAGGGTCTTTGATATCTGCAATGGTCTGGTTCAACTCTTTTCTTAAAACTTGTGTCGTATAATCGTAGACAATATAAATAATGTCTTCTTTGCAGCGAATATAGTTATACAGGGTGCCTTCCGTCATTTCTGCGGCTTCTGCGATTTCCTTGGTGGTTGAATTGTAAAATCCTTTTTTTGTAAATACTTTTATAGCGCCTTGTATAATCTGTTTTCGTCTGAGGTTGACACGTTTCGGATTCAGTATTTTGGTTTTAATTCTTTTTGTTGCCTCTTTTTGTTCATGTCTGCTCATTGTAACTCCCTCATATTCAACAATATATGATAATTTATTTTTAGCTTATAATTTATTTTTCATCTCATATCATAAAAATAAGGTTATATTAAATTTTAATCTTTATTTAATCAGGCCCGGCAAATATGTGAGAATCCATGGAAAAGCAATGCATAAGCCAAGGCAAAAAATTTTGATTATTGTAAATGGAATGGTTCCCTTATATATATCCATTATCGTAATGTCTGAAGGAGCGACCCCTTTCATATAAAAAATATTCAAACCAAAAGGGGGCGTAATATATCCGATGGCCACAGAAATTATAAACAGCAGCATAAACCATAACGGATCAATAGCAAGAGTCTTTATCACAGGAATAAATATAGGAATACAAATCATGGAAATCGCCACAGGGTCAATAAACATTCCCATGATTAGCGAGATAGACAGCATAACAATGATGATTCCGGTTGTTCCGAAAGGAAGATTTCCTAAAATTTCCAAAACAAGGGTTCCTGTTCCTGTCACAGTGACCAGTGATGAAAAACATCCGCCGCCTATGACCAGCCACATAATCATGCAGCTAACCCTTAAAGTTAATTGAAGTGCACCTGCCATATTGGGTATATTGAACTTGCCGTGGACAAAGGCGATCAGCATCGCACCGAGTGCTCCGAAACCTGCTGCTTCCGTGGGTGTGCAAATACCCGAGTAAATGCTGCAAAGAATAAATAATATCAAGCCAATGGGGAGCAAAACATAACGTAGATTTTTTATTTTTTCCAGAAGGGTTCCCTGGTCATCTTTTTCCATGGATGGCCCGTCTTCCGGACGAAGTGCACACCTCACACCGATATAAATACAATATCCAAGTGAAATAAGAAGCCCAGGTAAAATACCGCCCATAAATAATTTACCGACAGAAAGCTGTGCATATCCTCCCACAATGATCATTAACACACTTGGAGGAATAAGCGGCCCCAATGCGCCACCAACGGTGATGGCACCCAGAACCATATGTTTATTATACCCTCTTTTCCGCATTTCCGGCAGTGCAATCATACCCATTGTGCTGGTTGCTGTGGCTCCGATCCCGCTTAAGGCATCTATAATCGTACAAATAAAAATGGTGCCGATTGCAAGGCCGCCCCTGAGGGAACCCATCCACATATGCATTGTTCTGTAAAGTGAATCTGCAATACCTGAAAATTGAAGCACTGCAGCCATCAGCACAAAAAGCGGAATTGCTATAAAAACTTCTGTTTCAACTTGTTTGAATGCGGCACCAACCACCATAAACAAAGCAGTGGGCCCGAGAAAAAGATAAAGAAATAGTGCAGAAAGACCTGTTAGAGCAAAGGTAACTGGAAGACCTGTAAGAAGCAGTGACAAAAGTGAAACAATAATTATTACTGATACCAGCCAGGGCTCCATTATATTATTCCTTTTTATTGAGAGAGAAAACCAAGATGATATTTTTTAAGAATTGAGAAATACCCTGAAGCAGGACTAAAAATGCCCCGATTGGTATCATCATCTTCATGGTATAATATGGTGGAGCCCATATTGTCGGCATGGTTTCTCTTGCTGCAAAAGACAGCATTGCCATCTCCCATCCCCCGAACAGAAGTACAATAATACCAAGAAAAAAGAAAACAGAGGTAAAAAGGTCAAGAATCGCGCGATGTTTGGGTTTCATGTTTATGACAAGAACATCAACAACGACATGACCTTTATGCTGCATTGTATAACCACCGCCAAGCATAACAATTGCAGCGAAAATTTGAATATTAAGATCCCAGGACCAGATGGTAGGTTTTTGGACAATATATCGCATAAAGACTTCAAAAGCTGTTATAAGCACAAGGGGGATTAATAAAAACCCGACGATTCGGCCTACCCATCCATTTATCGTGTCAATGATACGAATTATAAAATTCATCATTGCTCCTTAGATACTCGTTAAGATGTCGGAGAGATCCTATTATTGGACCTCCCCGATAAAAAGATTAATCCATTGGACGCCCAAGATCCCGCATTTGTTGCTTTATAATATCTACACCTTTTTTCATTCTGGGACTCTTTTGAGCAAGTTCATCCCATATCGGTATTACCAGAGCTCTCATCTTGGCCATTTCTTCTTCCGGAAGCGTGCTGATTTGAACCGAACCCGAATTTACTGACTTATTCATGGATTCTTTACACTGGGTGATATAACGCATACTGGTATCATTTAAGATATAACGTGTTCCCTGTTCAACCAATACTTTTAAATCCGGCGGAAGTTTGGCAAGGGAATCCTTATTGATCAGAAGTGATAAGGCTATCTGTGCAGCAGTAGGGTGGGTATAATATTGGACAACTTCATGAAGTTTAACATCTTGAAGACCGGTTGCACCATAAATGGCTCCGTCAATGGTACCTAATTTCATGGCCATGTACATTTCAGCTCCGGGAACGACAACTGCGGATGCCCCAAGTTTTTGTACATACTTCCCATAAACCCCTAACGCACGGATTTTTTTCCCTTTTAAATCAGACAGCTTTGTTACCGGAAAATTTGTATTAAAATGATAGTAATTGTCTGCTGCGGCAGGATACCATTTGATATTATGTTCTGCGTATGCTTCGCTGATTATATCGCCCAAGCCTCTATTATACATTGCATCCCATACTTCATCCCATGATCTATGTCCCTGGGGCAAACCAATTTCAAGATCAGTTTCAGGAATCAGACCTGTATAGAAACCACCATAGGTAACGGCACAGTCAAATACTCCTAATTCCATGTAGGTTACAATATCCCTTACACCGCACATGGCGCCGGGAGGAAGTATCTCGACCTTGAGGCGGCCATTGGTCAATTTTTCAATGGCCTTTGTCCATTCAACGCCATTCATCATAACCGTAGTCCCTACTGGATACGATGCCTGCATTTTCCATTTTATCACCTTTGCATCAGCCGCCTGAATTGATGACGAAAGGCACAACATTACAGTTAAGACCAAAAAGAGGGATAACAGTTTTTTCATGATTTCTCCTTTATTCAAATTACTATTATTATTGCAGGCAGCAGTCTTAAAAAAACTAGAGTATATTTTTATCCTGCTGCTTCCCCGTGCTTTAATATTTTCAAAAATAAAGTACAATCAATCGCGCATGGAAAATATTCAATACAAATAACAAGCCAATTTCAGGAATTACTAGCTCCGCTTGGTATGATCGCATAATAGATCGCAAAAAATGCCATGTCAAGAAAAAAGTGAGCGCTTACTCAATTTTTTAACTATTCATCAAATTTTAATTATAACTCACTGATATTATAAGTATATAATCAATAGCTTGTAGAAATTAATTATAAAAGAGGAGCGCCAA
>JAAEMC010000773.1 GCA_024225895.1 Desulfobacteraceae bacterium
AGTTCCGGTAAAAGGTGCAATGATGGCAACTTTGGAGTACGACTATGATATTGTCCTTGTCGGAGATGAACCCAGGATCAGAGAGATATTGGATAGTGCGGAAAATAAGACCGACAGGATAAAAGTTGTCAATGCCAGTGAAGTGATCGGCATGGATGAGCCCGCGGCGCTTTCCGTCAGAAGAAAAAGAGGGGGATAAGCTGATGCTCTTGTGGTGGGTAATCTGCTTGACATTCTTACCGTCAAAGTCGCAAACAAATATCTCTTTGCCGCCTTTTACCGTTGAAACAAATGCAATCTTGCTTCTAAAAACTCCCCATTTGCCCGTCAATTTATAAGAAATTTCACTACAAAAAAGATGAATCATTTTTCGAAGCTGTTTTCGAGGTCCAGTATAAATTTTACCCACAAGCAATTTCCTATTGAAGGTATCCATCAGGCGTAATCTTAACGTCAGTTTTCCATTGTTTTCGATGATTCCTCCGGTGACAATCAATTCAGCACCGATGCCGGTCCAGTCTCTGAAATTGATCTGCGAAAGCTTGATTCCGCTCTCGGCAGGATTGGAAAGAAAGGCTGCCGGATTCATTGTTTTAAGGTATCCGGTAAAATTCAAAGCATTGGCCAATATTTTCCTTGCTTCTTTGCCACCTGCTACTTCCGCCTCATGGCCGCTAAACGTCTTAAATTGTGTGACTGCAACAGGTGTTTTCTTTAAAAAGGGATTACTGATATTAATATAGTCATATTCCTTGGCCAGAAGAATTGACGGCCAAAACACCACCAAAGACAAACACATTAAACACCCAATTTTTAACAGGTTACACTTAACATTCCAAGTCATAGCAATTCCCTTATTTGAATCAATGAAAACCTTTTTTATTTTAATCCCCTTGGTGTAAAGCCAACAACAACATCATAGGAATACAATCCAGCGGGTAATTCCGGCAAAGGACTTGCTTTGCGGATCGCCTTTTTTGCCGACTCGTCCAGATATCGGTTTCCGGATTTAGTTTCATAAATTATATCTCTGATTTCACCGGTTTTTAAAATTTTAATTAATATCCTGACTTCCAGTTTTTTGTCCATTCCCGCCAGGATATCATTAAATACCCATTCCTGCTCAATGGCCGCTCCCAAAAGCATATTATAGATATCAATGGGCCGGTATCCTTTTCCGGCATATCTTGCATAAGCGGCTTTCTGATCTGCATTTGATGCCTGACCTTTTGTTTTTCCCTGCTCTTTTACTGTTTTTCTCAACCGGCTCAAGGCATCAAGGATTTCGTCACTTTTTTTATCTTTTATATCCTTTGCTAATTTTTCCCTGGCCTTTTCAAGCACTTTTTCAGCAGAAGGTTGCTTTTTTGGCTTATCAAGCTTTTTAGGAGCCTTTTTCTTTGGCTTTTCAGCCATCAGCTCCTTCAGGTTTTTTGGTTTTGTTTTTAAACTGACATCCGGTTTTTTTGTGGAAATCTTCTTTGGCTTTGGCTTGGGTTTTTCAGGCTGTGTTTTAACCAAAACACCATCATCGGATTTGGGTATGACTTGCGCAGGTTCGGCTGATGTTTCCACCGGTTCAGGGACAAAGGAAACCAGATCAATCTGCATCACCGGAGGTAAGGGTTTCGGAATTTTAAAATCCTGAAAAAAGAATGTCCCCAAAAAAAACAACAAGTGAAGCAATACGGATAAAACAAAAAAAACCAAGCCTGTCCGCCCGTTTTGACTACCGCCAAAAAGAAGTGACATGTTCCGTTGTCTGGAATCGGCCTGGGAGCTCATATTTAAAATTTAAGATTCGTCTTCATCAGGAAGGGTAATCATCCCAAGACTGTCAATCCCGGCCTTTTTTATCTTGGACATCACATTCACGACAATACCGTAAGGCACTTGTTTATCTGCTTTTAAATAGACATTTTCAGTATCCAGATTCTCCAAGATTGCATCCAGCTTCTGGGTTAAAATCTCAACACTGACAACCTGCTCATTAATATAGACCTTCCGATCCTTGTCAATGGAGATGATCAAACGATCCTCACCTCCTTTCAAGGCCTTTGATGTCGCCTTAGGCAAATCCACATCCACTCCCTGCACCATCATCGGGGCGGTAACCATGAAAATAATCAATAGCACGAGCATAACATCTACAAATGGGGTGACATTGATTTCCGACATAAACTGGTCATTGCCAGATCCGAGTTGCATTATACCTCCGTCTGCTTTTGAATGTCTCTTTCAATGATATTTAAAAGATCTGAAGAAAAACTTTGTAATTCAGAATCTAAAACCTTGATCCTGTCCATGAAATAATTATAGGCGATAACTGAAGGAATTGCCACAGCAAGTCCGGCAGCTGTTGCCACCAATGCTTCTGAGATCCCCGGGGCAACGACAGCAAGACTTGCAGAGCCACTCAGACCAATACCTTGAAATGTATTCATAATGCCCCAAACAGTTCCGAACAACCCGATAAAAGGAGCTGTATTCCCGGCGGTTGCCAAAAAAGGCACCAGCTGGGCCAGCCTTCTGATTTCAACACTGATAGACCGCCGAATGGTCCGTTTGACGCTATCCATGATATGATAATAGGTAAGCTCTTCTAATTTTCTTTCTGAATCCTTTTTATCCTTTCCTTCGGATCTTGCCATCTCCATGTATGCGGTAATGAATATTCTTGCCACCGGACTTGACCGCGTTGCCTTTGCTTTGGAAAACGCATCTGCCAGATTCCGGCACTGCCAGAAAACGTCTGTAAACTCGGCAGACTCTCTATATGCTTTTCTGATGTACCTGAATTTGATAAATATGATGGCCCATGATGTGATAGAAAAAAATAGCAGCAGCAGCATAACAAACTTAACAACAGGACCTGCATCACTCAACATTACGAGTAAGCCGACGGTTTCGGTGGTCATATATCCTCTCTATAATATCTTGCTTGAAAACAATGAAAAACATCAAATAAATTTAATCAATTTAAGTATATGAGCCATCATGCCATGTCAAGCTCTTTTCAAAAGAATAAAGCCCGTGTACAGGCTTGTACAAGGGCTTTATCCAATATTATATGATGTTATTTTTCAGTTAAAACTATTACATCATTCCGGGCAT
This sequence comes from Desulfobacteraceae bacterium, assembly GCA_024225895.1. Classification (GTDB taxonomy): domain Bacteria; phylum Desulfobacterota; class Desulfobacteria; order Desulfobacterales; family Desulfobacteraceae; genus JAAEMC01. The sequence goes on from JAAEMC010000773.1 coordinate 3,115, forward strand.
TCCGCCGCCCATTCCGCCACCAGGCATTGGAGGCATTGCAGCACCGGCATTTTCATCCGGTTTTTCAGCGATCATAGCTTCTGTGGTCAGCATTACAGAAGCAACACTTGCTGCATTCTGAAGTGCATAACGAACCACTTTCTTGGGATCAATTACGCCGGCTTCAATAAGATCTTCATACGTATCGGTTCTGGCATTGTAACCGAATGCACCACTTGAGTCTTTTACCTTGTTAATCACGACAGAACCTTCAACACCGGCATTATCGGCAATTTTTCTCAAGGGTTCTTCAATGGCCCTGGCAACAACTTCCACACCCAGCTTTTCTTCGCCATCAACATCCATCTCTGCCAACATGTTAATGCTTCTGACAAGTGCAACACCACCACCGGCAACAATACCTTCTTCAACAGCTGCACGGGTCGCATTCAATGCATCCTCAACCCTTGCTTTCTTTTCCTTCATCTCTGTCTCTGTTGCAGCACCGACATTTATCACAGCGACACCGCCAACCAGTTTGGCAAGTCTTTCCTGAAGTTTTTCTCTGTCATAATCAGAAGAAGTCTCGTCAATCTGAGCACGAATCATTTTAACTCTTCCCTCAAGGGCTTCTTTGGAACCGGCGCCATCAACGATAGTAGTATTGTCTTTATCAATACTTATGGTTTTGGCCTGTCCAAGATCCTGGATAGTGACATTTTCAAGTTTGATGCCGATATCCTCGGATACAACCTGTCCACCGGTCAACACAGCGATATCTTCCAACATTGCTTTTCTTCTATCGCCAAAGCCCGGGGCTTTTACTGCAGCAACGTTCAATGTGCCGCGGAGTTTGTTGACAACCAATGTGGCAAGGGCTTCACCCTCAATATCTTCAGCAACAATCACAAGGGGTTTACCAGTTTTTGCGATTTCTTCAAGAACAGGGAGAAGATCTTTCATTGAAGATATCTTTTTATCACAGATTAAAACAAACGGAGACTCAAGGACAGCGACCATTTTTTCAGAATCGGTGACAAAGTAGGGAGAAAGGTATCCACGATCAAACTCCATTCCCTCAACCACATCAAGGGAAGTATCCATTGATTTGGCTTCTTCAACTGTGATAACGCCTTCTTTGCCTACTTTATTCATGGCTTCGGCAATAATGTTGCCTATGGTTTCATCGTTGTTGGCTGAAATAGTGCCGACCTGTGCGATTTCATTCTGGTCTTTGGTGGGTTTTGCCAATTTTTCAAGGTTTTCGACAATTTTAACAACCGCCTTATCAATACCTCTTTTGATTCCCATGGGGTTATTGCCGGCAACAACCAGTTTCTGTCCTTCTTCATAAATCGATCTGGCAAGAACTGTGGCTGTGGTTGTACCGTCACCAGCCATATCACTTGTTTTACTGGATACTTCTTTTACCATCTGAGCACCCATATTTTCGAACTTATCTTCAAGATCGATCTCTTTGGCGACTGTTACACCGTCTTTTGTAACATTCGGGGATCCCCATGATTTTTCAATTACAACATTTCTTCCTTTAGGTCCAAGTGTAACCACGACAGCATCTGCAAGCGTTTGTACGCCTTTGAGCATTGCTTCACGGGCCTTGGCATCGTATTTAATCTCTTTAGCCATCTTAAATAATCTCCATTAATATATTTATTTGTTCACATTCTTTATCTTGTTATTGATTTTTTTTATTCAATTATACCAAGCACATCATCCTGGCGTAGAATAAGATAATCAACACCATCGATCTTCACATCTGTACCACCATATTTACTAAAAAGAATACGATCACCCACTTTTACGTCCATGGGCATCAGCTTTCCATCTTCGCCCATACGCCCGTTACCAGTGGCAACGATCTTGCCTTCAGCCGGTTTTTCTTTTGCTGTATCAGGAATTATGATTCCGCCTTTGGTCTTTTCATCTTCTTCAACTCTTTCGACGAGAATCCTGTCGCTCAATGGTCTTAAACTCATGATTCATTTCTCCTTTAATTACAATTGTTATGTTTGATTTTATATTTTTTTGTTCAGCTTCGTTATTTACTGGTCTTTTCTTTTTTTGAAGCTGATTTTGTGTCTTTGGTATTGGCTTTCGATGATGGTTTGGTAATATTTTTTGAACCACCGTAGTCGGTTACATACCATCCAGACCCTTTGAGATGAAAGGAACTTTGAGAGATAAGCTTTTTAAGGGATCCTCTACAATGGCCACAGGTTTCAAGCTCTGGGTCAGAAATTTTTTGAAATGCTTCTTCAATTTGTCCGCACTCTGTACATTGATACTCATAAACAGGCATTTTAAGTCATCTCCGTTTATTTTTACTCTTTTAAAAATCAATGATAAAATAATGAGTCTTTCATGCTTGTCAAGAAGGTTAATATAAAAATTTTATCAAAGATTTACATCCCGTGTTCTCTCCGCCATCCCTCGTAAAATTTAAAAACGTCATCAAGGCCCCGAACTTTTACAGAAGATAATATTTGATAGGTCAGGTTGTGAACCCGGCATTCCTCTTCCATTGTATGTTCCAGGTTGGACGATTTTTCATATCTTTGCGCAAATTTTAAAAACCGGACAATATGGACCAGTTCGTGGGTAACAATGTATATAAGAAAAGGTTTTAGACTCAGACTGTCATTGTTTTCAACAGTGGATAGAACAGCTTCATCCTGAAGACAAATGGTGTAAAAACTGAATGATGAAGAGCCCAAGGGAACCTCTTTTTTACGACCCTCATATTTAACCACCTGTGCAAAGGGGCCTTCTACAAATTCATGGGGTTCAAGATCCTTGGCTGTTTTCACATCATATCGATTTTTCAACCACTGGCCTGATGAAAGTTTAAAATAATTATTAATCAGCTCTTCGGACAAAAGAACGGCTTCATCGACTTTAATTAAATCCTGCACATTGAACATATCATCATCCGGGAATTAATAAATTTAGCTTTGAAATAAAATTGGACATCTTATAAATAAATGTGCTACAGTTATTATTTGACAAAATAATATAAGGCAAAACAATTCTAAAGGAGGTGATTTTTTTGGGCAGCGTTATTAAGAAAAGAAGAAAAAAAATGAGAAAACATAAACATAGAAAACTCCTTGCTAAAACCAGACACCAGAGAAAGAAAAAATAGCAATTCGAATATGGGGAGTATTGAGTTGTGAAATATACAACTCACTTCTCAATACTCATAACCATATACGGCTTTCCTTATTCTCCCGCAACTCCCTTAAAGTACTTCATAAAATCCGAATCAGTAGACAGGATCAGTGTACTGTCCTTTCTAAGGGTATTTCTGTAAACTTCCATGGTTTTCACAAATGCATAGAACTCCGGATCAACGCCATACGCATCTGCATATATCTGCGTTGCCTTTGCATCTGCTGCACCTTTTATCTTCTGGGCTGATTTATAGGCTTGTGAGTCAATAAGCTGAAGTTCTTTTTGTTTTTCACCCCTGATATTGCTGGCCTCTCCCTTTCCTTCCGCCCTGTATTTTTCAGCAATCTGGTTCCTTTCAGCAATCATTCTTTCATAGACTGACTGCCGTACCGTCTCAATATAATTAATCCTTTTGATTTTCACATCAACCAATTCAATTCCGAACCGTTGCAATTTACCCTGAGCCTGTTCCACAATGCGTTTTGTGATTTCATCCCGGCCCAGGTTTATTTTATAATTGACACGGTGTTTATTCTTGTCATCATCAATGGACTCGAAGGTATCCATTGTCCTGTCTGAAATACGGACACTTTCCATTAAAGGAAACGAAGTGACAAGATTCCGCATGGCAGGATCAATGATATCATCCAGGCGTTCCAATGCCCCAAATTCATTGTTGACTGTCTGAAAATATTTAATGGGATCCACAATCTTCCACCTGGCAAAAGTATCCACCCATATGTAGGTTTTATCTTTTGTAGGTACCTGTCCCGGATCTCCATCCCATACCAGAAGATTTTTCGCAAAATAATTGGCTTTTTGAAAAAAAGGAATTTTTATATTCAAACCCGGCTCCTTAATGGGCTCCCGTACCACCTTACCAAACTGAGTGATCACTACCTGTTCAGTTTCATCTACAATAAATGCTGCATTATAAAAAACAAAAA
>JAAEMC010000774.1 GCA_024225895.1 Desulfobacteraceae bacterium
GAGGTAATTTAATAGTTAATTTTATGTATTATAGTCTCTGGTAGGCACAGGTGAAATGTGTAAATTACCCTAAGGAGGTTGTTATGAAACAAATACAAACTAAACTGATTATTTTAATTCTTGTGGGACTTTTTGCAATGCCTGTCATGGCAAAATCGACAAAAATGGTACCATCAAGCTTTAGTGAACTTGCCAAACAGGCCAAACCGGCAGTAGTAAATATTCAGACCGTTAAAACCATCAAGGGCGGGGGAAGAGTGTTCCGACATTTCTTTGGCCAGCCTTTCGGCAACAGGGATAGGTTTGAAGATTTTTTCGCTCCTTTTTTGGATCAGCAGCCCCGGAATCGAAAAGAGCAGAGTCTTGGTTCTGGATTTATCATCAGCAAGGACGGATATATTGTTACCAACAATCATGTGATTAAAGATGCTGACAAGATAAAGGTCATTCTCCACAATGATAAGGAATATGATGGCAAAATCATTGGTACGGATCCCATGACCGACCTTGCATTAATAAAAATAAAGGCAAAGAATCTGACTCCCCTGGAATTAGGCAATTCCAAGGATTTGGAAGTGGGGTCCTGGGTGGTTGCCATAGGTAGCCCTTTTGGTCTTGAACAAACTGTTACCGCCGGTATTATCAGTGCTAAAGAGCGTGTAATCGGATTCGGTCCTTATGATAATTTTCTCCAGACCGATGCTTCCATCAACCCGGGCAATAGCGGCGGGCCTTTGTTAAATCTTGACGGAGAAGTGGTTGGTATCAATACTGCAATCTCCGCATCCGGCCAGGGGATTGGATTTGCCATCCCTTCGGATATGGCAAAAGGTATCATTGACCAGTTGATTGAATCCAAGCATGTTTCTCGTGGATGGCTGGGAGTGGCCATCCAGAATGTGACCAAGGAACTGGCTGAATATTATGGCATTAAAGAGACAAAAGGGGTGTATGTGGCCAAGGTCTATGAAGGGGACCCTGCACATAAAGCCGGTATCAAACCCGGTGATGTCATTACCATGATTAATGATAAAGCCATTGAAACATCCAGGGATTTAACATTAGCCATATCCAGCATGGGTGTCGGAGAAAAGATAAAGGTAAGATTCATCAGGGAAGGCGATGAGAAGGCCATTGATCTTAAACTTGCCCAAAGACCTGATGAAGATCCGGAAACACGGTTATCTCTTGAAGGGTATGATGTGTTCGGTTTTAAATTTCAGGAGATGACGCCTGACATTGCCAAACGATTTAACTATCCGCCAAACATTAAAGGGCTTATTATCAGCCAGATCGAACCTAAGAGTAAGGCGTCGGAAACCGGTGTCCGGCATGGGGATGTTTTACTTGAAGTCAACCGTCATAAAATCAGCAGTTTAAAGGACTATACCACAGTACTTTCCAAGATTAAGACCGGCCAGGCAGCCCAGCTTCTTTTTCGAAGAGGCAACAGTCATGTCTTTGTGGTCAGTTTTGTAAAACAATAAAAGGATCAGACGCAAAAAAGGCATCTTTTCTTGATTCAAAGAGAAGATGCCTTTTTATTTTAAAGTGGTGGAGCTGAGGGGGATCGAACCCCTGACCTTACGGCTGCCAGCCGTACGCTCTCC
>JAAEMC010000775.1 GCA_024225895.1 Desulfobacteraceae bacterium
ATGACAGAATTAAATATTCATCCGCCCCAAAAATAATTTTCTTAAAAAATCGTGCTATTATCTGCTTTACATGTGAAACGTTTTTACATATATCTATGTCGTATAGTCTTCCAACAGGCTTAAAATAAAGTTTGGCAATATCAAGTTAACATTTTAGAGACCTGTTGTTTATATGAGTTTGTTCGTTTGTTTTATCATAAACATTTTTATAATTTGGAGTTCTGATCAATTCAATTCAATGCAAAAAGGAGGGAATATGCGAAAGATTGTTTGTTTAGTAGCTGTAACGTGTATGTTTTCGATGTTGTTTTCAACCAGTGTTTGGAGTTTTGGCAGAAAAACAACTATCAAAATCGGTATTAATGCACCCATGACAGGGGATATCCCCAAGGTTGGAGAAGGTACCAAATATGCTGCCCTGCTCTGGCTTGAAGATATTGAGAAAGCAGGCGGGCTTGAAGTTGGCGGCAAAAAATATGATGTGGAATTGGTTATTGAAGACAACGAATCCAAATCAGAATCTGCTGTAAAAGCCAACACCAAGATGATCACCCAGGATGATGTCCTTGTTATTGTGGGGCCCCAGTCATCCAAACAGGCGGTTCCTGCCGGTGAGGTGGCCAATAAATATAAAACAACAATGATCAGCCCCTGGTCAACAAATCCTAATACTACCCTGGATCGTCCCTTTGTATTCCGCGGCTGTTTTTTGGATCCTTTCCAGGGTCCTGTTGTGGCCAATTTCATTTCAGATGAATTCGGTTTTTCCAAAGCGGCTGTTCTTTATGATGTAGCTTCCGACTATCCTAAAGGCCTTGCTGAAGTATTTAAAGCTGCATGGGAGAAAAAACACGGGGCGGGCAGCATTGTAGCCTTTGAAAGTTTTACTACAAAAGATACGGATTTCTCATCTCAGCTGACCAAAATCGTTAAATCCGGTGCTCAGGTTCTCTTTACCCCTCAATATTATAATGAAGTTCCTTTAATTGTTAAACAAGCCCAGGATCTGGGATGGAAAGGCCCCATTGTAGGTAGTGATTCCTGGGGATCGGCTGAAACAGTGGAACTTTGCGGCCCTCCATGTTATGGGCAGTTTTTCTCATCCCACTATGCTGCTGCCGGAGCCAAAGGCTTTACCAAAGAGTTCATCGACCGGTATAAAAAGAACTATGGCTACATTCCTGATGATGTTGCAGCCCTTACATGGGATGCACTTCGTCTGGCACAGCAGGCCATTGAAAATTCAGGGAAGATTTCAGGGAAAATCGCCAAAGACAGGGAAGCTGTTCGAAACGCCCTGGCACAAATTAAAAACTTTTCCGGCATTACCGGGAACATGACCTTCACCGAAGAAGGCGATCCTATCAAATGTGCGGTGATTGTTAAAATTAATGACAAGGGTGAATACGAATTTTACAAATCAAGCTGCCCTTAGTCACCTTGAACGTGTGATTTGAACCATAAGACAATGACTGCTGCACATAAAAAGGTGCAGCAGTCATTTGTATATAAAACAAACACAGGAGTTGGTTGATGGATCTTTTGGAACTCTTTCAATATATTCTTCAAAATTTAATAAATGCACTCCAGAGAGGAAGCTTTTATGCTGTTATTTCCATTGGATATTCAATGGTTTACGGTGTATTAATGCTTTTCAACTTTGCCCATGGCGATATTTTCATGGTCGGCACCTATATCGGGTTTGCCATAGCAACCTTGTTCCTGGCCCTGTTTTCATCCTTTCTGCCGGGCTGGATAATTTTTATTGGCACCGTGGTTATCACCATGTTTCTTGCGTCCTGGATAGGAGTATTTGTGGAAGTTGCAGGATACAGGCCGTTAAGGGCAGCCCCAAGGGCTTCTGCTGCGATTACAGGGCTTATGATCGGTATTATTTTTGAAACCGGTATTTTAATCATGCTGGGCGCGAAAAGATTGAGCTTTCCCCCGTTGATGGAATCTGTTGCTTACAAGGTCGGTGGTATCTACTTTACCAATGTCAAAGTGATGATCATTATCATATCACTGCTATTGATGCTTGTTTTGCACACATTCATTCAGAAAACCAAATGGGGAATGGCCATGCGGGCCATGTCATATGATTTTCTTGCTGTTCCACTCATGGGTGTTTCCATTAACATTATTGCACCTTTAACCTTTGCCGTGGGTGCCGGTCTTGCCTCGGTTGCCGGTATCCTCTACGGACAGGCCTACCCTATTCTTGATCCCTATATGGGCGTATTGATTGGATGGAAAGCCTTTGTTGCAGCGATCTTAGGCGGTCGCGGTTCCATTAAGGGAGCTGCCATGGCCGGGTATCTTCTCGGATTTATCGAGATCTTTGTGGCCATTATTTTTCCGTCCACATTAAGGGATTTGATCGCATATTCTATTGTCCTGTTAATTTTAACGTACAGGCCAAGGGGCTTTTTTGGAATGGAACACAGCACCAAACTCAGGCTTTGATTTGAACCATCAAAAATATACAGGAATGTTAAATGGAATTTGTTGAAAAATTTAAAAGAATGTTTTCAAATGTGCCGATGCTTGGATGGCTGCTGGGTGCTCTGACAGCCGTATTGATCGAATATTTTTTCGGCTATGATTATATTTCCTATATACTGCAGCTTCCCAAGATCCCGGTATTGTTTGGTACGTTAATTATGCTAAAGGAACCAATGATGATACCCAGTGCCCTGGCGTATGATCTGATTGTATATGTTTTACCGATCCTTCTTGTGGCCAAGGCCACTGCTTTTGCGACCAATCCTGTTGCAATGCTTTTAGAAAAAATACCGTTGATTCTATCAGTTATTCTTCACTTGGCACTTTTTTATCTTGTTTTACATGTTTGGGCTGAGATTAATGACTACCGGGAGCTGATAGTTCGATTGACCATGATTTGCATCATTCTGACCATAAGTATCAATGTTATCAACGGATACCAGGGGGAATTTTCCTGTTCACATCCGGGTTTCATGGCCTTGGGGGCATACACCTGCTCAATCCTGACGTTGGTCCTTTTTGTCAATGACCGCATGTTCGGCGAGGCACTTTTACCGGCTTGGCTTGGACCATGGATTTTTCCTTTTACCTTGATTGCAGGTGGTATTGTGGCAGCGTTGGGATCATTGCTTGTTGCCATACCATCATTCAGGACCCGGGGGGATTATTTGGCCATCATCTCCCTGGCCTTTTTGTTCATTGTAAAAAGTGCGGTTGAAAACTTGCAGATCATAGGCGGATCAAGGGGTATGGGCGGTCAGCCTGAATATGCTACCCTGCCGGTAATTTTTATATGGACCATACTTTGTATCTGGATTATCCATAATTTTGTAACATCTATCATGGGCAAAGCTTTGAATGCGGTTCGAGATGATGAAGCTGCTGCTGAATCCATGACTGTCGCGACCCGGAAGACCAAGATGACGGCCTTTATGTTTGGTGCATTCTGGGCAGGTATAGCCGGAGGATTGTTTGCCCATGTTTTAAGTTATATCAATCCGGGAACATTCAGTATCAACCGGCTTGCTGAAATCCTTGCCATGGTTTATTTCGGCGGCTTGAACTCCATCATCGGATCCATTGTAGGAGCCGTCACCATCAATGTTTTGGGTGAGGCTTTACGGCCCCTTGAACTCTTTAAGTGGATCATTATTCCGCTTATTCTGATCTTTGTAATGATATTCAGGCCCTATGGCTTGATTTCATTCAAGGAAATTAACGCCAAGAAACTCTTAAGAGCCAAATACAAAAGAGAACAAGGAGCTTAAAATCATGTCAGCATTGCTCAATGTAAAGGATATGACCCATTATTTCGGCGGTTTAAGAGCGGTCAATAATTACAATTTAAATATTGAGCCGAAACAGATTACAGGGCTCATCGGCCCCAATGGGGCGGGGAAAACCACCATCTTTAATTTGATCACCGGTGTCTATACCCCCACCAAAGGAAACATCCATCTTCAAGGTGAGAATATCAAAGGCCTTGATACCAATAAAATTGCAGCCAAAGGCCTGGGCAGGACCTTTCAGAACCTGGCGCTGTGGCGCCATATGAATGTGCTGGACCACATTAAGATGGCCCATTATTCGCAACTGACTTATGGTCTTTTCGGCTCTTTTTTCAACACTCCGGCCTGCCGCAGGCAGGAATCAGAAATTCGGGAAAATGCCTATCGCCTGCTGGAACTTTTTGGAGTTGATCAATTTGCAGATCAATTGGTCGGTAACCTTCCCTACGGTGCCCAGCGTCGGGTGGAAATGGCCAGGGCCATGGCTACTAATCCCAAGATTCTTTTTTTGGATGAACCCACTGCAGGTATGACTCCGGATGAACTGGTCCAGATGATCAAGATTATCCGGCAGGTCCATGAGACCTTTGGCGTGGCCATTTTTCTGATTGAACACCGGATGAAATTTGTTATGGAATTATGCGAATTTATTCAGACCCTTGTCTTTGGTGAAATTATCGCAGAAGGCCCCCCTGAAGAAATCCAAAACAATCCCGAGGTAATTGAAGCCTATCTAGGTAAGGAGGATGTGACCTGATGCAACTTGTTGTTGAAAATTTAAATGTATCTTATGATAAAATAAAAGCGCTTCATGGCATTAGTTTTACAATTGATCAAGGAGAAATCGTAACCATCATTGGTGCAAATGGTGCCGGAAAAAGTACCACCCTGCGTGCCATATCCAGGATGGTTCCTTCACTGCCGGGATCACGACTGGAATTCAATGGTGAGGATATCTTAAAGTACAGCACAGACAAGGTGGTATCAAAGCTTGGTATTTCACATGTACCGGAAGGAAGAAGAATTTTCGGGAACCTTACTATAACCGAAAACCTGGTGCTTGCCTGTTTTGCCAGAAAAGACACCGACCAGATTGAAAAAGACAAA
>JAAEMC010000776.1 GCA_024225895.1 Desulfobacteraceae bacterium
GATGGTGGATACGATATTGGAGGGCACAACAGACCAGAAGCGGCAGTCCGATCACATGGCCGGTATTGCCGCGAACCTGAAAGAGCTGACTAAAAAATTCAGAATCTAAACCACGCGTGCAAAGGATTTGATTAATTTGTCAACAGACAAAAACAGGATCAGGCAATATATCACCTTTCGGGTTGATCAGAACCTAATGGGGATGGATATTCTGAAGGTAAGGGAAATCAATCCAATGGTGCGGATTACGAGTGTACAGCATGCACCGGAATACATAAGAGGCCTGATGAATCTAAGGGGGCAGATATTAACGATTTTCGATATTGGTGTTCAGCTGGGCCTGGGAAAGAGAATGACTACTGATGAAACCCATATCATTATTTTCAAGCATAAAAATGCAGGTTTTCTGGTGGATGAGATTGGGGATGTCATTGACGTAAAAGAGGCCTATATTGAAACGCCGCCGGCCAATATGGACAAACATTTTTTAAATTACATGGAAAATATCATCAATCTGCCGGGTGATGCCCTGCTGGCATTA
>JAAEMC010000777.1 GCA_024225895.1 Desulfobacteraceae bacterium
TCTGCTCTTGTCGATGGAACTCTTTTTTTCCTCAAACTCTTTTTCAAGTCTGGTTTTGATTTTTTTGGCCCGGTCATGGAATACTTTAAGTTCAACCATTTTATGAAAGTTTTTTTTAGATAGGTTAGATTTCTCATCCCGTTTCTCAATGATATCATCCAGCGGTTTCGTGAGTTGTTTTATGTTGGAGTTGATTTTAGCGGCTACTTCAAGAATGTGATTTTCATCTCCTGCGCTGATAAGGCAGGCATTGGTTTTATCACTGCCCACCCTTGCACAAGACACCCCTTTTTTAGCATGGATTTGTGAGGATAAAACCGAACAATTCGGCGCATCAACCTTGCCGCTGCAAAAGATCTGGGAGTCAATGATTTCATTTTCAATATAGAGATCACCAAAGATTTCTATTCTCGAGCCATGAATATACCGTGCATGGATATCTCCCTGGCAGCTGATTGACGCTTCGGTAATACCAATATCCACATGGATGCTGCCAATTGATTCAATGGACGCCCCTCTGATTTCAGATGCCTTTAAATGGCCAGTTGTGACAGGATAAGCACCTGTGAGCATCCCTGAAATATTTATGTTTGCATATTTTTCAAGGGGACCATATTTCAGATCTGCATCTTCGAGAACATTTAAGGTGGAATGCACAAAAAGTTTTCTTTCAATGGATAAAGAGGGGTGCCCGGTTCTACTGGCAAAAGCTTTGGTCTTATCCTTTGAAAGCCTCACCCCTTCACCGCATCTGAATGCGGAATCAAAACCGGCGGGCTGTGACACCATAGCTCCCAAGATGTTTTGTTTGGAATACTTCTCCCTGGCCAGACGTTGTTGGGCAAGGGCAGCCCCTTGTTTCATCTTTTTTTTATCTATGACACTGGTATCAAAATGATAGGTTGCCTTGCGTATTTTAATCAACTCAGCGCTGAAATCCTGTTTTGCCGCGATAAATTTGTCGTTTCCAGCATCCAGGTTGCCTTGGAGCAGGGCATCGCTATAAATCCCATAGGTAATTCTCTTTTGATTTAGTGCGTTTTTGATATCTTTCAAAGTGACCTGTGACAGATTTTTTTTATCGATTTGGACCATTGCTTCCATCTTGTTCTTGCTGACGATCACCTGTATATCCGGATCTAATTGCGTTTGCTCATCAATATGATGTTTTTCCTGTTCCAAAAGAACAATATTTTTTTCTTCTTCAGTCAAATATTCATAATTAACCATGATATTATCCAGAGAACTGATGCGGTGTTCTTTTTCAAACTCCTCAGACTGGATCCTCTGGGCGACATTGATCTGCTTTTTTGAGGCAAAACCCTTTTCCAGAACACTTGCAGAAAATCCCCGGTCAAACACTTTTATTTTGAGGAATTGCTTTTCGTATTCTGATAGTTCGTTAAGAATATCGGGGTCGCCTGATTCATTCTTGGTCTCCGCTGGTATGTCTTTAGCCAGAATGGTGTTGGCATACCTTTCTAAAAGATCCTGTTCTTTTAGAATGCGTTGTTTTTGTTTTAATGTCAGAACACTGGATTCCACTAAAATATCGCCAATAAGTTTTTTTGTTTTAGCTGAATTAAAATCCTTTTTTTGAAGTTCAATGGCTTTTTCAACATCCTGTTTTGATGCCAGGCCTTTTGAAACCACGATATCTCCGAAGACTTCCCCTTGTTTTTTTATGATCATATATTCCTGGATCAGTTTTAAAAGCTCTATCTGGTATTGGGATGCGAATTTTTGACTTAAAAGCAGGTCAGAATATTTCACGTTCTCTTTTTGTTTCAGAACAAAAAGAGATTTAATATGTTTTAGTTCATCCTCTGTGATGGTACCGTATTGAAATGCAAGGTTTGCAAGGGAAGGAATATGGGTGTTATTTTCCAAAATCAAAAGTTTCCGGTATATGTTATTAGAATTAGTCTAAAGATTATGCACCCGACAAATTGTAGAATAATTAATTTCAA
>JAAEMC010000778.1 GCA_024225895.1 Desulfobacteraceae bacterium
GACAGTTTGAGAATCTTTCCAATGGCGAAACTGCCACTGATACCTTTACCTATATGATATCTGACGGAGATGGAGGTACAGGATCAGCCATGGTAACTATTACCATCAGCGGCATCAATGACAATTCATTTAATCCGCCTGAAGGCAATGATGATTTTTATAATACTGATGAAGATACCGCATTCACCACTGGAAATGTACTGTCCAATGATACTGACTTTTTGCCGCCGGATACACTGACAATAACCAGTATTGACACCTCGCTTACCCATGGTTTAGTTACAAATAACAATGACGGGACATTCATATATAATCCCAACAGACAGTTTGAGAATCTTTCCAATGGCGAAACTGCCACTGATACCTTTACCTATATGATATCTGATGGAGACGGAGGTACAGGATCAGCCATGGTAACTATTACCATCAGCGGTATCAATGACAATTCATTCTTTGACGGTGACACAATTAAGCCGAATAATCCACCTGAAGGTGGCAGTGATACTTTTACCATCCAAGAGCATACTTCCTTCACCGTCAATGTGCTGCTCAATGATACAGACCCGGATGAGGATGACACCCTTACCGTGACTGGGATGAATACTGAAAATACCCTAGGGCTTATTACCAATAACGGGGAAGGTATATTTACCTATGATCCCAACCATCAGTTTGATGGACTTGAGGTAGGCGAAACCAGTACAGATACATTTACCTATACAATATCAGACAATAATGGGGGGATTGATACCATAACGGTTACCATCATTATCACTGGTGTCAAAAAATCGACCACTGGTCTTATTTTTAATACTCCATCGACAGAAGACAGTTTTGCAGATCTTTTCACTGATCCGCAAAAAACTGAAATCCATTGGTATCAGCTCTGGACCGGAGACGAAGAAGGTTCGCAAGGTGATTTTGTGGATACCAGTGCTTTTTATGGGCCCGGCAACGGCTGGATCGAAACTTCTAACCTGACAAGTCTTTTTCCTGATTATTGCCAGTACGATGATACAGCCCTTTGGGTCAGATCCTGGACTGCAGACGGTGGATTCAGTGCATGGACATTCAGCACAATGCCCTTTCAGACCATTGACACGGTTGTTGCATGCTCAAGTATATCCTGCACTACATCTATTGACCAGATGTTCAATGATGAAAACGCATCTTCTGACTATTGGTATAAAATATGGATTGGAGATACTGCCGGTGAAACAACCAACGGAAGTTTTCTTGATACATCCTCACTGAATAACCAGGCTGCCACAGGATGGCTCAGGGCATCCGAGCTTGCCGATATCTCTATTGATTCCGGTATTCCCGGTAGTTCCCTGGAGTTTTGGGCAAAGGCCTGGTCTCCTTTTGCCGGCGCCTATGAATGGGAACACTGGACAATTGATTGCATAGAGGAAACAGCAGATGCCGTTTTGATGAAACCGGATGAAGAGTTGCCGGCCATTGGAATAAACATTCAAAAATGTATTGAAAAAGAGGTTCTTATAGAAGATTTTCAGGATCACCATACTGCCTGCTATCAGGTACTTTCACAAAATGAAATGGAGAATAACACTTTCACTGCTGATCCTTTAGCCGGCAGTATTGATGAGGTAATGTTCGTACCAGGATTTAGGGAACAACTTGAGACGGCAGGCAGCATTTTTGAAAGGCAGAGAACGGCATTTCTCGGCCGGATTTGCAGTACAAACAAAAAAACATAATGATCAAATAGCGATAGATTCAATCATTTGCAATTCTATTGTTTATTATTTATTTGTACTTTCAGTATGGATGCATGCTTTAATATTTTTGACCAGGATATGTTCAGAAGTTTATAAGCATTGGTGGCAGAAAGATCAAAGATCTTTTTATATTGTGTGCAAATCTGTGCCAGTATCTCGCCAATATCTTCGCCGTTATAAGCAAAATCAATGTCGCAAATGGCTTTGGAAAAAGCGCAGACATATCGCTGCAGTTCAAGATCAGAGAGATCCTCAGGCTTTGGATCAAAATTTTCAACCGGTTTCA
>JAAEMC010000779.1 GCA_024225895.1 Desulfobacteraceae bacterium
AAATCAGGACCCCTATGAACGGGGTAATTGGAATGACGGGGCTGCTGCTTGATACTCATTTGAATGCTGAACAGCGTGATTATGCTGAATCGGTTCAATTTAGCGCCAATTCGCTGTTAACTATTGTAAATGATATACTGGATTTTTCCAAAATTGAATCAGGGAAGCTGGAACTTGAAATATTTTCGTTTGATATTCGAGCCACTGTTGAAGATGTAATTGATCTGCTATCCTTTAAGAATTCTGACGATAAAGTCGAGTTGGCCTGTTTGATACATCATCAAGTGCCTTGCTATTTGCAAGGTGATCCTGGCCGGCTGAGACAGATCCTTTTGAATCTTGCTGGCAATGCCCTTAAATTTACCGAGGAAGGGGAAGTCGTCATCCGAGTATCAAAGATAGATGATGATAAATTGAGTAAAGATAAGATAATGCTAAAATTTAAAGTCAGCGATACCGGTATTGGAATACCCGAGGAAAAAAAGGATCGGTTGTTTAAAACTTTTTCTCAGGTGGATGCTACCACAACACGAAAATATGGTGGTACTGGATTAGGGCTTGCCATTTCAAAACGTTTAGTTGAAATAATGGATGGCGAAATAGGAGTGGAAAGTGAACTGCATAAAGGATCTACATTCTGGTTTACAATCACATTACAAAATTCGGATCAAGCACCGGAACGATATATTGCGTCAAAGGACATCAGCGGCAAACGGATTTTATGTGTTGATGACAATAAGGTGAATCAGGAAGTATTCAGCGCCTACCTAAAATTGTGGTCCTGTGATTTTAAAGTTGTAGCAAATGCTGAAGAAGCTTTGAGCGTTTTACTCAAATCGGTTGATGCCAAGCAGCCATTTGACCTTGCTATTATTGACAATATGATGCCAAAAATGGATGGGTATCAATTGGGAACTGTCATTAAAAACAACCCTCAATTAGAATCAATGATCATGGTTTTAATATCCTCTAAAATGTTAAGAGGGGAAGTAAAAAAGGCTAAAGATGCAGGATTTTCAGCCTATTTAACAAAACCTATTCGGCAGTCTAAGCTATATGAGTGCGTGACTACCGTTTTTAGTGACCAGCCCGCAGACAAACAAATTGAACCGATTTTCTTGACAAAAAGCAGATTGTCGGAAAACCGCATAGAAAGAGAATTAAGAATACTAATTGCTGAAGACAACCGTATAAATCAGAAATTAATAATGCGCTTATTGGAAAAACTGGGATATAAGCACACTGATGCGGTGGGCAATGGAAAAGAAGCTATCGAAGCACTAGAACGCATCGATTATGATCTCGTATTCATGGATGGTTCCATGCCGGAAATGGATGGGCTTGAAGCAAGTAAGATAATACGCAGTCCACAATCAAAGGTTCTCAATCATAATATTCCAATAATCGCTATGACAGCTCATGCCATGAAAGGCGATAAAGAAAAATTCTTAGCGGTTGGAATGAATGATTACATGACAAAGCCATTTGATCCGGATACGCTCGCAAAAATTATGGACCGCATTTTTGTCCAAATGCCGGATAATAAACAGACTTAGGGTTGAAAAATGTAGACTTCGCTATACTTGACGAGTTCGGGTGCTTGCCTTTTTCTCAAGCCGGTGGAGCCCCGCTGTCCCATCTGTTCCATTTGTCTTGCCAAAAATATTTATCTTAGAAAACCGTTTGGGTCGCCGGTTTCTTCAAAGCTTTTTATATAATGTTCTATTGGATATGCGGTTCCAGTATCCAAAAGCCTTCCATTTTTTCGCAATACAATATAAGGAGCATTGCCGGCGACAGCATATTTAAAATCATTGGTTTTGATCAATTTTCCTGGCCCATGAAAGAAAACCCAGCCCCATTCTTTTTCAATTGTCTCTGATTCAATTATTTTATATTCATACTCTTCAGGAAAATTATAATCTTTTATAACATCCCAGACAATTTGTAATGCCTGGTTTTTGTTAATCGGCGGTGAATCGAATTTCAAATTACATAACGCACACGCCCACATGGGAGAATCCTGTTCAATCATACATCCGCCTAAAGTAATTTTTTGATTATCCAGTTCTTGCTCTATTTCCTTTGTTATGGCGGGCAGACCATAAACAATTTCCATAATCTTATCTGAATTACATGACGGGCATAACAGACCATCGGGTTTTTTGGACTGGTAAAAATATGACGTTATTTTATGTTGCGGTGATTGTGGTGCCGTTTTTTGGTTATAATTCTCAAACAAATCAACTATTGAAGAAAAAATAAAGAGACCAAAAAAACTTAAAATTGGTGACAAAATAATCGTAATCCATATTGTCCAGTTTGTAAAAATTGTCAATAGGATTGCAATGACAGCGGCCATGAGAAAAACCAGAATGAATAGGGGAAAATTGAATCGGCCCATATTTGATAAGGCTCCTTTAAATGATTAACTCTCCAGATTTATATTTATCATTTGGGTTTATAACAGACAATAACGATTTTGGCCGAAGTTTTTATGCTTTGAAAAGTTTGAATCATTGTATTCATGGAGAAGGTTTTACCCCTGTTTCCCGAACCAGACCCGATAAGCGGAAAGGCGACAGATGAAAAATTGTTTTCATTGATAAGCCTGACAGCGTTTGTCACTGAATTTGTTATTGAGTATTTCGATGCCACCCAAAACATATTGATACCTGCAACATGAATTATTGCTTTATAGGGAAGCCTGCCCCCAGAGGTTATACGAGCACCTCCCAATTCAATAGGCCCATGCTTGGCCAACTCTTTAAATGGCCCGGTGCCCGCCTTTTTTTTTATCGCTCCGGACACCCCCTGCGGTAATAATAACCACCAGGGAATTATGTTTCTATTCCAGGCGTTAACTATAACCTCAACATTCTGCTCAATGATGTTGCCTTGTATTATTTTCGGAATCATTATTTTCTCGATACCTTAAGGGTCAGGTAACAGTCTGGCATTTAAGAAGCCGGCGAAAAGCCGATCCCTGCAAAGATCAGAATTTCACCACGATCAGCATGGTATGACATATTTCATATTATACAATCACAAATCGCTGGGGTTATCAATGAAGCTGACCGGAGTCTTTCCAAAGTATCGCTTAAATTCTCTGCTGAACTGGGTGGCACTCTCATAGCCAACCTCTGTGGCCGCCTCATTAACACGCATTCCACGCTTCATCAATAGCGTCCGGGCTTTGTCGAGCCTTATCTTTTTCAGGTACTGGATAGGGGAGGATGAGGTCACCTCTTTAAATGCTCTGTGAAAGGCGGATGGACTCATGTTGACCAGTCCTGTCAGCTTGTTTATATTTATGGCGTGCTGATAATTTTCGTGGATCTGTCTGAGGGCTCTGTCAACTTTGGACAAGTTTGTATTTTTCATAGCAAGCGCATAGAGAGGAGCGGCGTTCTCTTGGCACATGATTCGGAAAATCAGCTCATGGACAATCCCCGGACCAATCACCTTGCTCTCAACATCAGACTGAAGAGTGGTCAGTAATCTTATGACGGAATCTTTTATTTCCCGGGTTGTGTGAGCAAGAAAAAGTCCATGGTGTTTATCTTTTTGCTTCAGAAGAGAATGGTCGATATGATTGTCCATCTGCTCAATGATACGGTTGAGTATCCCTATATTGATATCCACCATGAGTGCGAGAAAGGGAGTGCCTTTGGTCTCACACTCAACTGGCAGTGGCACGGTAAGTACAAGATAGTTGTCTTCATTATATTCATATTCGTTGTCCCCGAGAAACACCCGTTTGGAACCCTGGGCGACAATAATTATCCCTTGTTCATAGCAGAGAGGTTCCCGGGGCAGATATTGTGATGCTTTAAAAATTTTAACACCGCAAAGAGAGGTGTAATTGAAACCGTCTTTTTCAACAAGCTGATCCATTAAATCGATAATTTCACGCATTGTAAACTCCTTTAATTACTATTTGGCCACCATATCATGCATCAGTTAA
>JAAEMC010000780.1 GCA_024225895.1 Desulfobacteraceae bacterium
GATAATCAGGCTTGGGGCTGAGGTGAATCCTGGTGATATTCTTGCGGGAAAAATAACCCCAAAAGGGGAAACCCAGTTGTCACCTGAAGAAAAATTACTCCGTGCCATATTTGGTGAAAAAGCAGGCGATGTGAAAGATACATCCCTTTGTGTCCCCCCGGGCGTAAAGGGTAAAATTATTGATGCAAAAGTCTTTACAAGAAGAGGACTGACAAAAGATGACCGGACCCGCCAGATAGAAGATGAAGAAATCGAACGTCTGGAAAAGGACAGGGATGATGAGATCAGAATTATCAGTGAAGTGGCCAGGGAAAAAGTAGAAGCGATTCTAAATGGCCATAAAATTCTGACAGATATTGAAAAACCTGGGAAAATTCTGGTGAATGCCAATACAAAGGTTGCTCCGGGTCTTTTTGATGGTATTCAAACATCGATACTTGTGAATGTTTCGGTCAAAGATGCAGTTGTCACTGAAAAAGCCCAGCTGATCCTCGAAAAAGCCCAGGATCAAATCAAAAATGCCAGAGAGCATTTTAATCGGCAGGTATCCAGATTCGAAAAAGGAGATGATCTGCCACCGGGCGTGCTGAAACTGATTAAAATCAGTGTTGCTATGGAAAGGGTTCTTTCTGTAGGTGACAAAATGGCAGGTCGGCATGGAAACAAAGGGGTTGTTTCCAGGATCTTAAGGGTTGAGGATTTACCCTATTTTGCAGACGGCAGACCTGTTGACATGGTATTGAATCCCTTGGGTGTTCCGTCTCGTATGAATGTTGGCCAGATCCTTGAAATTCATCTAGGCCATGCTGCCCAGGGCCTGGGACATCAGATAGATGATCTCATCAGCCAGATGAGGCTGGATCAATTACGGGAAAAGATATCCACGATTTTTTCTTTATCTCCTTCTCAAAAGGCAGATGTCGGTGAAGATGAACTGTTTGAAGAGATCAAAGCAATACCGGATGAAAAGTTGATGAGTTTCGCTAAGTATTATAGGAGAGGTGTACACATGGCAACCCCGGTTTTTGATGGAGCCAGTGAAGAAGAGATAAAAATGCTTCTTGCTGAATCCGGCTATGAGCAATCCGGGCAGTCCATCCTTTTTGACGGCAGAACGGGTGAACCTTTTGATAAGTCTGTTACCGTGGGCATCATGTATATGCTGAAACTTCATCACCTTGTGGATGATAAACTTCATGCCCGGTCAATCGGACCGTATTCGCTGGTTACTCAGCAGCCATTGGGTGGTAAGGCTCAGTTTGGTGGCCAGCGTCTTGGGGAAATGGAAGTTTGGGCCATGGAAGCCTATGGTGCCGCCCACGCTTTACAAGAATTCCTCACGGTGAAGTCCGATGATATGACCGGAAGAACGCGGATGTATGAAAAAATTGTAAAAGGCCAGAATGTTCTCGAACCGGGAATGCCTGAATCTTTCAGGGTTCTGATAAAAGAACTGAATGCTCTGGGTTTGGATATGAATCTTGTAGAAGGAAGTAAATAAGGAGAAGACATTGGACAATATATATGATTTCTTCGCAAAACCGAAAGATCCTAAGATTTATCAAGGTGTTAAAATTAGTCTTGCATCTTCAGACCAGATTAGAGAATGGTCTTTTGGTGAAATAAAAAAACCGGAAACAATTAATTATAGGACCTTTAAGCCGGAAAGAGACGGACTTTTCTGTGCTAAGGTTTTCGGTCCCACCAAAGATTACGAGTGTAATTGCGGTAAGTATAAACGCATGAAGCACCGGGGTGTGGTCTGCGAAAAGTGCGGGGTTGAAGTTATTCAATCCAAGGTTAGACGGGAAAGAATGGCGCATATTGAATTGGCATCGCCTGTGTCGCACATCTGGTTTTTAAAAAGTCTTCCCAGCAAAATCGGTAATGTGCTTGATTTAACTTTAAAGAACCTTGAAAAAGTTCTTTATTTTGATTCCTATATTGTTGTTGATCCTAAAGAGACCAGTCTGAAAAAATATCAGCTGTTGTCTGATGATCAATATTATGAAGCAATGGAGGCCTTTGATGGAGAATTTGAGGCAGGCATCGGCGCAGAAGCCATTCTCAAATTACTCAACGAGATTGATCTCAAGGAAGTCCATAATCAATTGAAACAGGAAATTCTTTTGACCAAATCTGTTGCAAAACAACAGAAAATGGCCAAGAGGTTAAAAGTCATTGATGCCTTTTTGCAGTCCGATATTGAACCGTCCCGGATGATCATGACTGCATGCCCCATTCTCCCGCCGGATTTGCGGCCGCTGGTGCCCTTGGAAGGAGGGCGGTTTGCGACATCGGATCTCAATGATCTTTACCGAAGGGTTCTGAACCGGAACAATCGTTTAAAACGGCTGGTGGATCTCAATGCACCTGATATAATTGTCAGAAATGAAAAAAGAATGCTTCAGGAATCTGTGGATGTGCTCTTTGACAATGGCCGCCATGGCCGGGTGGTTACCGGTACCAATAAACGGCCTTTAAAATCATTGAGCGATACACTGAAAGGCAAGCAAGGCCGTTTCAGACAAAATCTTTTGGGAAAACGGGTGGATTACTCCGGCAGAACGGTTATTACTGTTGGCTCAGAGCTCAGACTCCATCAATGCGGTATTCCCAAAAAGATGGCATTGGAGCTGTTTAAGCCTTTTATTTATAATTATCTGGAACAAAAAGGCCTTGTATCAACTGTCAAAAGCGCAAAAAAGATGGTCGAGCGCGAGGAAACAGAAGTGTGGGATGCACTGGAATCTGTTGTAAAAGAGTATCCGGTGATGCTCAACAGGGCACCGACACTTCATCGATTGGGTTTTCAGGCATTTGAACCTGTGCTAATTGAGGGGAAAGCCATTCAGTTGCATCCGCTTGTATGTCCAGCGTTTAATGCAGACTTTGATGGTGATCAGATGGCGGTCCATGTTCCATTGTCCCTTGAGGCATTGCTTGAATCAAGAATAATGATGCTGTCCACCAATAATATTCTCTCTCCGGCCAATGGCCAGCCAATTATTGTTCCCACGCAGGATATTGTTTTGGGGATCTATTATATGACTCGTGCAGTTCCGGGTAAAAAGGGAGAGGGTATCCACTTTTCAAGCCTTGATGAGGTCCGGTATGCATTTGATGCCGGCGAGTTGGATCTTCATGCCAAAATTAAGGTTAGGATTGATGGTGAAGTACATGATACAACCACAGGAAGAATGCTCTTATGGGAGACCATTCCCGGGGATACACTGCTTTCTTTAACTCGAGTTCGTACGGAAAGCTTAGAAGATTGTGAAACCGCCTTGGAAGATCTGAAATCCGGTGTGGATTTTAATAAGGTGGTTAAAAAATATTCTGATAATGAAACCAAGAAAACCAAAGGCAAAACAGGATTGCTTACCAGAAAGGAATTCAAAAATCTTTTCCAGGTTTCAGAGATCGTTGTTGAACAACTTTACTCTTTGAAAGAAGATCAGTTTACAGATGTTAGGGTAGTGGGTGATTTCTATACCATTTTTAAAGTGGATGAACGTAAAACAACAATCCCCTTTAATCTGGTTAACAAGCTGATGGATAAATCGGCCATCGTGAAGCTGATCGATTATGCCTATCGAAATATCGGATTGAAAGAAACGGTCATTTTGTCAGACAGGTTAAAAGACATTGGTTATAAATATTCTACATTGGGAGGTCTTTCCATCTGTGTGGATGATATGATTATCCCGGGAGAAAAGTGGGATATTATTTCCAAAGCCGAAAAAGCCATTGATGATATTAAAATTCAATATTCAGAAGGCTTGATCACCCAGGGTGAGAAATACAACAAAGTGGTGGATATCTGGGCCCAAAGCACGGATGATATCGCCAATGCCATGATGGAGGTGATGAAAAACCCATCAGGGAAGTCAGATGATCCGAAATTGGCCACTGAACTGAACGCGGTTTACATTATGGCAGACTCCGGTGCTAGAGGTAGTAAGGATCAGATGAGACAGTTGGCGGGTATGCGTGGCTTGATGGCCAAGCCATCCGGCGAGATCATTGAAAATCCGATCACTGCCTGTTTCCGTGAAGGCCTTTCAGTGCTCCAGTATTTTATATCAACCCATGGTGCCCGTAAGGGGCTTGCAGATACCGCTTTAAAGACTGCCAACTCAGGATATCTGACAAGGCGTTTGGCCGATGTAGGACAGGATTGTACCATTGTCGAGCCCGATTGCGGCACAGTCAAGGGCATTGAAGTTGAAGCACTTTATGAAGGCGGTGAAGTCATTCAGACACTGGGTGAAAGGATTTTGGGTCGGGTAACCCAGGAGGAGATTCGTGATCCCTATTCAGATGCATTTTTAGTAGGCATTGACGTTGAGCTTGATGAAAATCATGTTAAGGCGATAGAAGATGCCGGGGTCCAGAAAGTGAAAATAAGGTCTGTACTTACCTGTAATGCAAGGCATGGTGTTTGTTCAAGGTGTTATGGCAGGGATTTGGCCCACGGTGTGACTGTTGAAATTGGACAGGCCATTGGTATTGTGGCTGCCCAGTCCATTGGTGAACCAGGCACCCAGTTGACTATGCGTACATTCCATATTGGTGGTACAGCTTCCAGAAAGGTAGAGGTTGCCGAGATCAAGGCAAGGGTCGGTGGTATTTTAAAATTCAATGATGATCTTCAGACTGTTACAACCGCCGACAATCAAACCATTTGTATGAATCGAAAAGGCGGCGGAATTACTATTGTGGGCGCTGACGGCAGGGAAAGAGCTAAAGAGACAGTTATTTACGGCGCTACCCTTCATCTCGAAGGCGGCAAACAAATAGAACCGGGTGATGTAATCGCCACTTGGGATCCGTTTACAACGCCAATTATTACAGAAGTTACCGGGCGGATAAGATTTGCAGATATTGAAGTTGGAAATACCGTTCAAGAGCAAATTGACCCTGTTACCGGAAAGGTAAGCCGTACCATTATTGAAGGAAAAGATGCAGAAATTCGACCAAGGATTACCGTAAAAGATCAAGAAGGCAAAGGCGTCAAGCTCCCTGGTTCATCCAGTGTTGCCCGGTATTATTTACCGGTGAATGCCATTCTTACGGTTGAAGAAGATGATCAAATTGAAGCAGGTGATGTTATTGCCAAGCTACCCAGGGCAACCACCAAAACAAAGGATATTACGGGTGGTCTTCCAAGGGTTGCAGAACTTTTTGAGGTGAGAAAGCCAAAGGCTCCCGGTATTTTAACCGAGATTGATGGGTACGTGGCCGTGTCCAAGGGTACTAAAGGTAGACAAAAAGTTATTGTAACACCATCTGATGTAGGGGAAAAGAAAGAGTATTCTATCCCAAAAGGACAGCATGTCACTGTATATGACGGGGACTATGTAAAAGCGGGTGATCCCATTGTAGCCGGTAGTGCCAACCCACAGGATATTATGAATATCAAAGGGGAAGTTGCCCTGGCAAAATACCTGGTGGATGAGGTCCAAGAAGTTTACAGACTCCAAGGTGTTCGTATCAATGATAAGCATATTGAAGTTGTTATTCGGCAGATGATGCGGCGGGTAAAAGTTATCTCCACTGGGGATACCGATTTTATCCCTGATGAACAGGTCGACCGAGTATTGTTTGAAGAAACAAACAGGGACGTCGCAATGAAAGGCGGGGAACCGGCCAAGGGTGAACCCTTAATTTTGGGTATTACCAAGGCATCCCTTTCCACGGACAGCTTCCTTTCTGCCGCCTCTTTCCAGGAGACCACAAAGGTGCTGACACTTGCGGCAATTGAAGGAAAGTATGACAGCCTTAAAGGGTTGAAGGAAAATGTGGTAATGGGTCGAATCATACCGGCTGGTACAGGGTTTCCCGGATACAGCCATATGGATGTCGGCTTTGGAGAAGTGTCTGAAGTTTAAAATAAAAATAAAAAAACTTGACATTTTAAATATTGAAGCGTAGAATTAAATATTTTGTCGTGTAAGACATCTTGTTAAAATCGATAAGGAGCGTTGGAAAAGTTATGCCGACCATTAATCAGTTGGTTCGAAAGGGTAGAAAGAAAGCAGAAAAAAAGGTTAATACGCCGGCCTTAAAGGGAGGTCCCCAGAAGAGGGGCGTTTGTACCAGGGTGTATACGTCAACTCCGAAAAAACCAAACTCTGCACTTAGGAAAGTTGCCAGGGTGCGTTTGACAACAGGAATGGAAGTTGCCGCATATATTCCGGGTATGGGTCACAATCTTCAAGAGCACTCTGTGGTTCTGGTAAGAGGTGGCAGGGTAAAAGACCTTCCCGGTGTCCGCTATCATATTGTTAGGGGCGCCCTTGATACCTTAGGTGTTGATGACAGAAGGCAGGGTCGGTCTAAATACGGCGCAAAAAGACCAAAATAAAATAATTTTCATTTTTTGACGAAATGTTATAATAGACAGCTCATTGTTTGAATCGTTTAATGGAATAGTGGACAAGACAAATGGCACAAAAAGAGATTATACTCGAAAACATGACAGAGGATGCCTCATCAGAGCAGAAGCTCGCTGCAAAGTTCGTTAATTGCGTTATGAAAAACGGAAAAAAGAACGCAGCACGTAGGGTTGTAACCGAGGCATTGATGATGGCAGAAGAAAAAATTGGTGAGCCTGCATTGGCGGTATTTAAAAAAGCTATAGATAATATCAGACCTGCTGTGGAAGTAAAATCCAGGAGAATTGGAGGTTCCACCTATCAGGTTCCAACTGATATTAGACCCAGCAGGCAGACAGCGCTCGCATTCAGGTGGTTGATTAATTACAGCCGTGCCCGTTCTGAAAAAGGGATGACAAACAAGCTGGCATCAGAAGTGTTGGATGCATATAACCAGCGTGGCGGCGCAATGAAGAAAAAAGAGGATACACACAAAATGGCAGAGGCCAACAGAGCATTTGCCCATTTCAGGTGGTAAAAAGATATTGAAGATCCTGATAACATTCCATGGGAGGAATTAAGAAGATGGCTAAGGAGAAATTCGAGCGGACAAAGCCGCATGTGAACATTGGAACAATTGGTCATATCGATCATGGTAAAACGACGCTTACAGCAGCAATAACAAAGCATTCCGGGCTGAAGGGTTATGGA
>JAAEMC010000781.1 GCA_024225895.1 Desulfobacteraceae bacterium
GGCATCACAGTTCGCAAAAAAACCAAAGATAGTCAAAAAAAATATACCGGGAACAGAATGTTAAATCAAAGATAGAATCTGTTCCCGGTATTAATATCAGGGTTAAAATTTTGAGCAGAAAGCGCTCTTATTTACACATCCGGCAAAACAGTCAGCACTTCGGACGCTGCCCCGTATTTTGTTAAAAACTGCCCAATAGAATTAAATGTTGATATCACTATAGGCCCTTCATGGTCACGAGTGCTTACTTCTGAGGAAAAGAGTGATCCCAAGAAAAGTTTAATGGGGTCGATCCTTACCGGATGCGGCTTAAAATAGGCCTTTTCATTGGCTTTTATTGCTGCGGTATCCGTTGTCTGATAAATCGCTGAAATGATCACATCAAGTGTATGTTCTGTACAATTTTGAAAATCCAGGGTAAACGGATTGGCGATCACAGAATAACGAGGATTGTGCAATTCTTTGTATGTCGGTGATGCCAACACCTCTAACAGCCTCTGCTGCAATTGGGGGGTCGGGATAATCAAGCCGGCTTCAAGGACCTGTACCCCGGCAAAAAAATCTACAGGGAAATCCTGTATTAAATCGCTCCTGTCAGGCTTTTCATTGCTTTGGTATAGATTGTACATTGCGTAACCTGGCATTTTCCTATTGTCGGCAGTGGTTATCTGGGAATAAACGGCAAACCCGACATGAGTATACTTAACCCCGCCTGGCAAAGTATCCCGCGGCCGCCCGAGCCGTGCAACGACAGCAACCCTGGCGCCCTTTTGGGCCAATGTTTTTTCTACTTTTTTAGCAAATTTTACAATCCTTTCCGGTTCAAAATGTATTTCCCCACCCGCCTGGCTGCCGGCTGTTGCTGAAGAGACATTAAAAAACAGAATCATAATAAGCATGAAAGATACGATATGTTTTTTAAAAGATTTCATCTTTCCTCCTACTATCTTTTATCTTTTGGTTGTATTTATTGAGTTTTTGCATTGTTATTCAGGGCTTCATTGGGCGCAGGCCCCACGGTAAAGGCCTCGTCACTAATTACCAATGGGCCTTGGGCTGGTTCAGTTGCTGCTTTCATTAATTCATTGGAAATTTCAGTACTTACAGCACCTACCGAACCGACTATTGTAAATGGTACAGCAAGAGCCGCTGAAACAATTTGGGCTGATCCGGCAATTGAATGGCCAATACTTGCACCTCCATGTGAAAACGCTTTACCCGAATGTTTTACAGATTGCCCCACATGGGTTTCCCCGGCCATTGAACAGGCGGTAAAAGATAAAGTAAATATAGCGGTAACAATTAACATCATAAGCTTTTTCATGATCATTCTCCTTGTTTTCATGGTGTACCTTAAAAATAATTTTTCAGCTAAAATCTGCTGAACCTGACTCTAAGTTAATATTGATTAATAACTGACGCTATTGGGAAGTTGCAGATGGTCACCCAATTTTTTGACAAGAAGAAAAGTCGCAAAAAAAACCCTTTATTTCAAGAGGTTATTCATTATTGACAGGTTATATTTTTAACGAATGGTCAAGAAAAATGACAGATAGGTTATTAACCATCTTAAACAACAGACAGGATGGTAAGTCAGGAGTAGATGTATTAACAAGGAGTGCACTACAGCATCTGGCTGGCAGCATTGGCCGATGGACAAGACAAGGCGATTATTGAAACCAATGGGGGTATGTTGTCTTACACATCTTTTCTTTTGTCCTGGACAATTTGATCCCCTGGAAATCATCCAGATTCTCCATGATATCCGCGACATGGGGAATAGTAAATAAAAGGGAGAAATCCCGGCTGCCCTTCTCTTTTCGGGCCTGGATGCTTTTTTTAGGATTGATTATAAAGGAACGGTGAACCCTCAGCAATTTTTTTTCATCAAAATAGGTTTCAATATCTCCAAGGGACCAGTCAAAATCAATAAGGGTCCGTTCCCCTTCAAAAAGGATCCTGCTGAACTGTCGGTCCGCCTGGATAAAATAGATCTCTTCTATTCTTGCACTTAAATCCAGATATTTTTTGAGAACTAACTCATCCTGGATAAAGTTCTGGATATTGCTCTTGACGGATGTTACCTCCTGCAAAACTGTTTGCGAGAACTCTTTGTCCGCCCTGTTAAAGGCCCCCATGGCGTTATCCCTGTATAAAAGAAAGGAATAATTCTCCAGATAAGCCGTTCTCAATTTCATTATCCAGCCATTGTCCCGGGAACCCGGAACCTGGAAGGGACTGATAACAGGGTCTCCATCAAGGGGAAGTTGGTTTATTTCAGCCACAAAGACCGTGGCATCTATTTTTTTAGAGGAGTTGATGAAAAGCTGTTGATCCTGGAATACCAAGGCGCCGGTATTGTGAATATGAGTTGTCAAAAGATTGTGTACAGCCTTTACAAGATTCTCTTTTCCCTTGAAATTTTTCAGATCACTGCAAAAGTTTTTAAGAGCACCAAGTCGGCGGCTTGCTGTTTCAACCTGGGTATTAAAGTCGATATGATATCCAACTCTGGTAAGAAGTTCATGCTTTGAAAAAGGTTTGGAAAGATAGTCGTTGGCACCAAGGGAAAAGCCCTGGGTAAGGTCTGCCACCTGATTTTTTGCCGAAAGAAAAATGATGGGTAGTTTATCAAAGCCATGGGTGTACCGGATCTGTTGACACACTTCCAGGCCTGAAATTTGAGGCATCATTATATCAAGAAGGATTAGATCAGGCATATCGTTATCCTCTATATATGAAAGGGCCTCATTACCGCCGGGAAAGGTGATTACCTGATATTCAGCACCCAGATAGTCTTCGACAATCTGAAGATTCACCGGGTCATCATCCACTACAAGGATGGTTGGGGCATTGTTTAAAAGTGATGGATCCTGGGTGTTCTTATTACCGGATGGCCCATTTGTTTCCATTTTATCCGGGGCAGCCTCTTCACCAGGGAGAAGTCTTGAAAGCATCTCCTGGTGTGCTGTTCTGTCGGGTTGTTCCTGTGTTGCCGGCAGGGAGAAGGAAAATGTTGAGCCTGCTCCGGGTTGGGATTCAACCCAGATGGTACCGCCATGCTGTTCCACAAGATGCTTGGTGATACTTAACCCAAGGCCCATGCCCTGATAAGTTCTTGTTTCAGAGCTGTCAAGCTGGGTAAATGATTGAAAAACAGTCTCAAGCTTATCCTGTTTGATACCAATACCGGAATCTTTAACACTGGTCACAACTACATCCCCCTTTAATTCGGCATAAATTTTTATTTGGCCTCCGGGGGTAAATGTGACAGCATTGGTGATAAGATTTTGTATGATTTGATAAACCCTGTTTTCATCAGCAAGGGCATATACACCATTTACGGGCAGATCATTGCAGAGCACGATATTTTTTTTGTCGGCAAGGGGATTCAAAAGGGCAATCACCACCTCGGTTACGCTGTGAAGATCCACGGACCCGATTAAAAGTTTAAGATCGTTGTTTCTCAGCCGCGAGTAATCAAGGATATCATCAATAAGTATGGAGAGGCGTCTGGCACTTCCAAGGGCTGTTTGCAATCCCTTAAACAGAGCGGGTTCATTTTTTGTAACATGTTTTTCCAGAGCCATCTGGGTGATCCCGATGATACCATGAAGCGGTGTCTTGAGTTCATGGGAGGTGGCAGCAAGGAATTCATCTTTCAGCCGGTCCGCCCGCTTGAGATAATCAATGGCTTCTTGCTTGCTCTGGACAATTTGCCGCTGGCTGTTGAAAAGCTCTTTTTGCGCCTGGGTAAATTGCTGAACAACAGCAAGACCCATGGGAAAAGTAATAAGAAAGAAAACATATTGGGAAAGCTGATAGGTGGTCACATAGAATATTGACCTTCCAACATCAACCATCCCAATGAAAAAACATATGGTAATTCCCATGAATAGCCTGCCCTCAAGCGTATTAAAGAAAGCCTTGAACCGGTTTTTACCGGCAATCTTTTTATACCATTTGTTGTAAAAGAGTATCAGGATATGGAAATAGGCGATGGGAATCGAGGCCTGAAAGAGCCTCAACTGATCATGGAGAAAGGCTGGTGGTGCAAAAAAACAAAAGATAATTAAAACAAAGGCAAACAATGAATAGGCAAAAGAAAATCGAGAGATCCATTTGGTTAAAAAGGTATCTAAAAAACCAAGGATCATTGGAAATAAAAGAAAAAGAGCGACAAACTCAGTACGGTGAGTAATGCTGGTTCCGGAAAATAAAAGAATCAGTTTGTTATCCATGGAGAGTTTGTAAAAAAAGTAACTCACACAAAAGAGACCGAAAAAGAAATAGGAAAGATCCTGCCTGCTTTTTTTGAAAAGATAGAGGAAATACAGGCCGATCAGAAGATACAGTGAGATAAGCACCCGGGTAAAGGGAAGACGGGTCTTTTCCAGGGCCTGGTCATACCGGGAAATAAAAAAAGGAAAGCCCACATAAAATCCGGTCTCAGGATCGGTCGGGTCGCCGATGATTTTAAAGAGAAGGACGTTTTCTCCGGGCCGGATGAACCGCTTATCAAGTTCAACGGCAATATTGTTTAAGCTTCTGTCATGGAGGATATCACCTGCCCCATTGGTGTAGATCTCTCTTACAATGCTGTGGCCATTGAGGAAAATTTGCCAGTTCACCCCGATGGATCCGATAAAAAGTCCAAGGGATCCCGGTTTTAAGGCTTCTTCTTGGGAAATGGAAAACGGGACAGCAAAGGAGAATGTCTTGGGATAATACGTTTTCAGAGAAAAAGGAAAACGGTCCGGCAGCCCTTTAAGGGCAAGCCTTCTCACCTGAACAGGACGATTACCATTTTGTGCTCCGGAAATTGCCAACCATTGATGATCAAAGTTATTGAGCGTTGTCCATGCCGGATCAAAACCCTGGCGAACATAGAGCGGTGTTTGGGTCAAATCAACCGGCTCAAAGGCCAAAAGTGATGGGTGGAAAAAAAAGAGAAGGACAAAAATCGACAGGACAAAACTGCGTGTCAGGCAATGGCTATTCCTGCATTTTTTTCCCAATTTCCAGCTCATAATTTTGTCCATCTTCCTTGAAGCAACATCAACGGGTTTTATATTGTTTAAAAA
>JAAEMC010000782.1 GCA_024225895.1 Desulfobacteraceae bacterium
ACAATGATGATCTTCTGGACGGGTCATACTCGTTTTCGTGTAAACTAAATGGGGACGGGTTTAAAAAAGAAATTAAGAATATTTTAAATGGTCACTTTAAATTTAATGCAGCCAATGGCAGGATCTATAAAGCGACATTGCTCTCACGCCTTTTGTCTGTACTCAATATTTCAAAAGTTTTTAAAGGCGACCTGCCGGATATTACCCAGGAAGGCTTTGCCTATAGAAGTATCGTCATTGAAGCAGAGATTGAAAACAGTATTATATATCTTAAAAAGGCTCTTATCGACGGCAAAGACATGACCTTGATCTTCAGCGGCTGGGTTGATCCTGTTAAAAACCAGCTCAACCTAACTTGTCTTGTAGCTCCTTTGAAAACAGTTGATAATATTATTAAATATATTCCCATAGTAAATACTCTGCTTGATGGTCGATTAATGTCATTTCCCGCAAAAGCCACCGGCAAGATCAATGATCCCAAGGTGACCCCGCTTCACCCTTCTGCCGTGGGAAAAGGCCTGATTGACATGATGTCAAATATTGTGAAAACTCCCGTAAAATTAATTGAAAAACTGGATACTAATTAAAAGAATGTTTTCATATCATCTCAACTATCCCTACTCACATATGGGCGCATTGGGCCAGTTCCGTCTGGACAAAATTTTGACCCTTTTCCAGGACTTGGCATCTGAACATTGCAAAATCCTTGGGATTACTGGTTTTGATTTGGCAAGTAAGGAGTTGATGTGGGTTGTTTCAAGTGCCTGTGTTGCAATTAAACGGCATCCAGAATTTGCAGAGCCCCTGACACTTGAAACGGACCGATCCAGTCTAAAAAATCTTTATGAACTTCGCTCCTTTGCCATACGCGATGGAAATGGTTTAAAAATAATATGCGCCCAAGGCATGTGGGTTATGGTCAAGCAAAGCAATTTCAAACCAGTCCGTTTGAGCACGTTCTTGCCGGACTCCCTTTTAGCAATAAATGATGAACAGGCGGGTGAGGCGCTGTTGGATGATATACAAGACTTTAAGTATCCTGATTTCATAAGACACTTTAGGATTCGATCCCAGGATCTTGACATGAATCGCCATGTGAACAATACGGTTTATGTTCAATGGGCAATGGATTCTTTACCAGATGATATGATACTCAACTATATTCCCCAAAACGCCCATATCCGATTTCACAAACAATCCTTTTTTACAGAGCGTATCGCTTCTAAAACCAAAATTGAAATCCAAAAAGAGCATCTGACGACATGGCATGCCATTGAAAACCAGGAAAATGGACAAACGCATGCCAGGCTAAAAATGGTATGGAGCAAACTAAAACCAAATGGAATCCTTTGAAGACATAACGTTTGAAAAAAATACCAAACTCGCTTTTAAGCAGGCATTGGGTTATCTGTCCCATCGGGCAAGAAGCATCGGTGAAATGAACAACTATCTTCAACAAAAAAAATTCGACTCACTGGTCATTGAAGCGACCATTGACCAATTAAAACGCCATAACTATTTAAACGACACCGAATACGCCCAAATGTTCATTGAGAATAAAAAGCGTTTTAATCCAAAATCCAGATATGCATTGAGATATGAACTATCAATAAAAGGGATAGCCCAAGATTTAATAGACTGTGCCCTAAAAGATGTGAATGACAATGAATTTGCTTTACTTGCAGTCAAATCCAAATTAAAATTGTGGGAAAATTTGGATAAAATACAGTTTAAGACCAAACTAATGAATTATTTAAAAAACCGCGGATTCAATTACGAAGTGAGTATCATAACTTATCGCCACATCGTTGAATCAAAAGAAGATAAGAAAGGTCCAAAGGAATGAAAATTACATTTATAACTGTTGGCGGAACTATTGATAAAGTCTATTTTGATGCCTTAAGTGCATACGAGGTTGGCGATTCCAAGGTCAATGAAATTTTAAAAGATGCTAGAATTAATTTCAATTTTGAAGTTTTCCCTATCCTTAAAAAAGATTCTTTGGACATGACTGATGAAGATCGTATGCTGGTTCACGAGGTGGTTTCCGATTGTAAGAATAACAAAATAGTTATCACCCATGGCACAGATTCCATGGTTGAAACCGCCAAGGCACTTAGCAAGATTAAAGATAAAACCATTGTGATGACAGGCGCCATGGAACCGGCAGTTTTTAAAACCAGCGATGCGATATTCAATCTGGGATCTGCAGTTGCAGCCGTTCAAGTCCTCCCTCCCGGCACATACATCGCCATCAGCGGTCGGATTTTTTCACCGGACAATGTTAAAAAAAACAGGAATAAAAAACAATTTGAGAAAAAAATGTAATAAATTAAGAAAAAAACTCCACAATATATTACTTTATTTTCCAGTATGTTAGCGTTTAAAAGAGTTGCAAATTATAATCATCTAAGATAAGAACACAACTATAAGCTTGATTTCACGCTTTTCTATCATTGAATGGCGACAATTAATAAAAAAAAAGATGGTACATTTTTTGCAATCTTAAGGATTCTAACATTTTTCATACCAAATTATTTAAAATAGAAGGAAATTTATCATATGGTCGGTAGAAAAAGAACAATCGAAAGACGGAAAAACAAAAGGTACAAGGCCATTGATGGAGCTTATGCAGCTATCAGTCCCAATTCAAAAAAACTGGGCCAGATCGTTGATATCAGTATGGGGGGGCTTGCATTTAAATATATACTTACCAACGGTAAGGGCAATAATGCCGTTATGCCGGAAGAAGCAATGTTTCTATGCAGTATGGGATATTATGTTGGTGATCTGCCCTTTGAAACAGTTGCGGATTATGAAGTTGAGGACGAACCGTCATTCAGCGCCATGGACGTTAGAATGCGTCATATCAAATTTATGGATTTATCATTTAAACAGCTTTTTGATCTGGATTATTATATACGGAACAACGTATCGGATCAGGTTGGAGAGCTTCCGAACTACTATCAAAAACGCTAATTCTTCATCTATAGCGATTCGATTGCCGTAATAATTTTCCGAACAACCTGGGGTATGGCAATCGGCAAAAATCAAATAACTCATAGATTAGAAGGCTTACATCGGATGTCTCAATTTATGTTTTAACAGAATATAATTATGACATTTGGTATATCTTAAGCAAACACCTATATCATTGCATTGGGTCCTGCATGAAATTTGCGGCTTATTTTAACGGTTGAATAACAATAAGTGCACTCTGGTCCATATTCAAATATTTTTTTGCCAACCTCTCCATTTCATCTGTCGTCGCTGACGAATAGACTTCAACCATAGTATTTGCCCATTCAAACTTCTCAGGATGATCTGATGAACCGGCCATGACCGAATTGAGCCAGTACCCGTTTGTTTTTCGGATGATCTTAAGATGATTTAGAATGGGTTTTAACACTGAATCAAGTTCCTTTTGGGTGACACCCTTTTGAAGCACATCTGCCATGATCTTTTTAATCTCAGCGGCAATATACGTGCTCTTTTCAGGATCGACATTCACCACTGCCTGTAAAACGCCGTAATGATCATATGCCAACGAAGGGTCATTATAGACGTATGGAGAATAGGAAGCAGACAGCTTTTCACGGATAATTATCCGAAGCTTTTCCGATAAAATTCTTGATAGTAAAGACA
>JAAEMC010000783.1 GCA_024225895.1 Desulfobacteraceae bacterium
AGACCAATGGCATCCACGCGGTTTTTACTTTTGTCAATTTTTTGCCCCTGGGTTAAATTAACAAAGGCCAGAACCCTGTCATAATCATCCATGCCTGATTCAAAGGTACCCTTTACCACAAACCGTTTCATGGATGGAATACTGCCCGTGGGTGATATTAAACTTTTGGGCGACAATAAAAGGATTTTATCCCCGGGCAATGCACCCACATTATTTGCCAGCTGTTTTCCAAGGATAATTCCCGGAAGATTTCCTTTTGGTCTTGTCTCAGATAGCAGTTCCGTCAATTGCCGGGGTGTGTATCCTTGAATCGGGCTAAATTTGCTGTTGGGGTCGATTCCCCGGACAAAGACTGCAGCAAAAGAGTACGACGTCCGGATGGCGGCCTGGCTGAAAATAATGGGTGAGGCTGCTTTTACGCCTTCTATTTCCATGCACTTTTTTTGAATCTGCTCATAATTTTTAAATTTACCGCCTTGACTCATGAGATGCATATGAGGTTCAAGGCCCAATATTCGTTTGCGAAAATCGGTTTGAGCTCCGCTCATAACAGCGATAACAACAACAAGGGCCATCACACCGACAGTTACACCGGCAATGGAAAGAAAGGTGATCATAGATATGAAACCTTCCTTTTTTTTGGTTCGCAAATACTTTTTGGCTATGAAAAATTCAAAGGTCATATTTGGGCCTGGTCAAGCATATGCTGACAATTATACATTCTTTTTCATATGAGGGAAAAGAATGACTTCCCTGATGGAAGCAGAATCGGTTAACAACATCACCAGGCGGTCAATACCGATTCCTTCCCCGGCAGTCGGCGGCATACCGTACTCCAAGGCCTCTACATAATCAGAATCCATGATATGGGCCTCTGAATCACCCTCGTCCCGCTGTTTGGATTGCTCAAGGAAACGATCATACTGGTCTTCCGGATCATTGA
>JAAEMC010000784.1 GCA_024225895.1 Desulfobacteraceae bacterium
AAGGAATTAAAATTCAATTTTAACAGATTTAATCCAGGCGTTTTTTTTGCGCGAACCTCTTTGACAAAGCATTTGACCAGGATCAATTTTCTGACTTGGTTTTCAATGGCTTTAAGAATCTGTAAAGGGTGAAAACCTTCCTTAAAAAGTGAATTTGTAAAAAATAGTGCATTTTTACTGTCCCTTTCCATCAGGGAATTTGTCAAATTGTAGATGGGATCTTTCTTATTCCGTTGGATAATAGCATTGACATCTTTTATTGAGATGACTTGATTTTTGCCTGAATAGGCGATTAATTTGTCGATGTTCTGGGAAAAGACAGACAAGTTAAATCCGGTGAGATCCAAAAGCCTTAAAAAGGCGTTCTCATTCAATTGTTTACCTGATTCGGATAACCGGGTCTGGCCTACTTGGCGTATAACATTTTTCTGGGCTTCCAGATCCGCTTTTCGGCTTCCTTTGGCCACGGAACAGTCAACAATAATACCGTGGGCATCAATAGCCTTGAATAGAGCCTTTCGTTTGTCTGTCACAGGGGTGACCATCATCAGATAGTGGCTTTTAGGTATCCCCTTTTTAACAAGCTGTAAAAGGGCTTCAATCTCAATTTTAGAATATGAATTACCTGGAGTTGAAGAAAAAAGCGGGGCATTTTTTATTGCCACCACCTTTTTTGATTCTAAAAATGAGAAGGTCATTGTCTGCTCAATGATTTCGCCCATGGATACTGCTGCGGCATCAAGTGTTTCCTGGCAAAAATTTTTATTTGCATCTTTTAAAATAAACCGGGTCAGAGTCTCTTTGGCTTTTTTGCATAAGTAGTCCTCACCATAAATCAAAATAATATTGGAGAGGGCCTCTTTTGGGGCAGCTAAAAAAGTCTCAATTTGGGTGTGTTTAATCTGTGTCATGTGCTTTTTTCGAAAGTATGAACAGCATGATTAAGGCGATAAAAAAGAAAACCATACCGATTCCCTGGGAAACCGATAAAAATTCAACGAAAAAATCTCCCCTGAAATCTCCCCTGAAAAATTCAATCGCAGATCTGAAAATGGAGTACAAAATAATATAGGTCCAGAAAATCATTCCATTAAACCGTTTGTGTTTTTGAAGCCAGAAAATAAAGAAGAACAAAATAAGGTTGGAAAGCACACTGTAAATCTGGGTGGGGTGCAGTGCAATGTTTAATGGGGCAAGGCTTTCAGGATGTTTAAATGTAATGGCAATCGGAAGATTGCATGCCTTGCCGTAACAGCATCCGGCAAAAAAGCATCCGATCCGGCCCACGGCATGTCCGAGTACAATGCCGGGGGTAATAATATCCGCCGTCTTCCAAACATTCAGATCCCGTAGTCTCAAATGGATGAAAGTGACAATCACCGCCATGATAAACCCGCCGAAAAAAACCAGGCCACCCTCCCAGATTTTAAAAATACCAAGAAAATCATCCTGATAGGCCTTAAAATCGATAACTACATACAAAAGTCTGGCACCTAGGATAGCCGAAATCAGGCCCACAAAAAAGATGTCGGAAATTACCTGTGGATTGATTGCATGTGGTTTGGCATTCTGCTGGGTAAACCACAGGGCACTGGCAAATCCCAATGCCACAAAAAGTCCGTAGGTGTATAAGCTAAAATTGCCTATTTGAAAAAGGATAGGATGCATTGTGCTCCTTAAAAATCCGGTATTTTATTTAAAACAAGATGGTAGATTAAAATGGTCATGCCCACGCTGATGGCGCTGTCTGCCACATTAAACGCCGGCCAGTGAAGTGTTCCTACATAAAAATCTAAAAAATCCACGACCTTACCGTAAATAAAACGGTCAATGAGGTTTCCCACGGCTCCGCCAAATATCAATGCCAGTCCGCTTGATAGAACAAGGTGGCTGGCAGAGGTCTTTTTGTAGAGCCATAACACAAACATAGCAACCAAAGATGACATAAAAAGGAAAATCAGTTTGCGGATTTCCGGGCTTTGA
>JAAEMC010000785.1 GCA_024225895.1 Desulfobacteraceae bacterium
AAAAGTCGGAATTTTAAAAGACGGGATCTATAAAATAGTTACTCCCGGCGTCATCCTCAATGCAGCCGGTGCCAGAGAAAAATTTTTGCGGTTTAAGGGCAATTCTTTGGCCGGCGTCTTTGGAGCGGGTGCATTTCAAACCCTTGTTAACCGGGATCTTGTAAAGCCTGCTGAAAAGCTCTTTATTATCGGCGGCGGCAATGTGGGCATCATTGCCGGTTACCATGCCATGCAGGCGGGAATAAAGGTTGTCGGACTTGCAGAAGCGCTGCCAGCCTGCGGCGGGTATAAGGTCCATGAAGATAAGCTCAAGCGCCTGGGAGTGCCTGTTTTTACATCCCATTCCATTGTCTCTGCCAATGGCAAAGAATCTGTATCATCAGTCACTATTGCAAAGGTGGATAAAAATTTTAAGGTCATTGAGGGTACCAGCAAAACCTTTGAATGCGACACCATTCTCATTGCCGTGGGTCTTGAATCGGTTTCCGAATTCACCTGGGAAGCAGAGTCTGCCGGTATTAAGGTTTTTGCTGCCGGTGACGCTGCAGAGATTGCCGAAGCCTCGTCTGCCATGTTCAACGGAAAAATTTCCGGCCTTAAAATTGTCCGGCACTTACAAAAAGATGCCAAGGACATCCCCAAGACCTGGTATGAAAAAGCTGATATTTTAAAATCCCATCCCGGGCCTGTGGAGGGAATCAAAACCCCGGCAAACCAGGATGGAATTTTCCCGGTCATTCACTGCAAACAGGAGATCCCTTGCAATCCCTGCAGTACGGTATGTGAATCAAAATCAATTCTCATGCAAGGAGATCCCATCAAAGGGCGCCCAAAATTTGAAGGTGAATGTAAGGGCTGTATGAAATGCTTAGCCATTTGCCCCGGTCTTGCCATCACATTGGTTGACTTTAGAAAAGACAAGGAAAACCCCATTGTCTTTCTACCTTATGAAATCGGTAATCATGCGGTTCAAAAAGGAGATGAAATTGTCTGCGTAGATGTGGACGGCAACCTTCTTGGCCGGTTTACGGTCATGGGAGCCAAAGCCACGAAAAACAGTAACAGAACCCAGATAGTCAGAATTCAAACACCAAAAGAAATTGCCAAAAAAATTGTGGCATTTACCATCCAGGAAAAAGCTGTTACAAAGCCTGTTACAAAAACAATTCCGGCAGATCATATCCAGGACGACGAACTTATCTGCCTGTGTGAGAGAGTAACTGCCGGGCAGATTCGGGATCTGGTGAAAAAAGGAATTACCGACATGAACCAGATCAAAGCCATCACCCGCTCCGGCATGGGACCCTGCGGCTACAAGACCTGCGAAAACTTGATGAAACAAATATTCTGGGCGGAAAAAGTAGCCCAGGAAGATATGGCGCTTAATGTAAGGCGCCCGCTTTTTGTTGAAGTGCCCCTGGGCAAATTTGCCGATGGAGGTGAAGCATGAAGACATACGATGTGATTGTAATCGGTGCAGGCTCCGTTGGGGTGCCGGCGGCACTCTCTTTGTCTCAAAACCGTGTAAAAGTACTCGTGATTGATGCATTGGCATCCCCGGGCCAGGGCCAGAATAAAAAGGCCATTGGCGGTATCCGTGCTACCCACTCGGATAAGGGTAAGATTGATACCTGCCAGAGAAGTATTGAAATCTTCTCCACCTGGGAAGAATTGCATGGGGATGATATCGGCTGGCTCCAGAACGGATATAGTTTCCCCGCCTATACAGATGAGGACGCCCAGAAACTCAAGGATCTGATGAAACTCCAAAAATCCTTCCACCTGGATATCGAGTGGCTCTCTGCCCATGAATATCAGGAAATCGTACCGGGCATTAATCCTGAAAACCTAAGAGGAGCGACCTATTCACCTAAAGATGGTAGTGCTTCCCCGCTTCTTGCCATCAATGCATTTTATTTTAAAAGCCTGGAATATGGGGCAGACTATCGGTTCAATGAAAAAGTAAAGGATATCCAGGTAATCAATGGGAAAGAAATTAAAGTAAAAACAGATAAAGAAACATATTCGGCA
Organism: Desulfobacteraceae bacterium; assembly: GCA_024225895.1. GTDB lineage: Bacteria > Desulfobacterota > Desulfobacteria > Desulfobacterales > Desulfobacteraceae > JAAEMC01. The sequence goes on from JAAEMC010000785.1 coordinate 2,032, forward strand.
GCACAGGTTATCAATGCAGCCGGTAATTATGCCAACCCGATCGGAAAAATGATTGGACTTGATCTGCCTGTGGAACCAGACAGCCATGAAGGGGCTATCACCGAGCCGGTCCAGCGCTTTTTCGGTCCCATGATTGTGGATTTAAGGCCTTCTGAAGACCCGGCAACTGAGGACTCGGCCAATTATTATTTTTACCAGAACAATGAGGGTCAGGTCATTTTCTGCCTAACCCCCAAACACTTGATTAAAGGCCTGGCATCTGAAGCTACCAGTGTATTTTTACCCCAGGTGGCCAAACGGATGGTCCGACCTTTTCCCAAGCTTGCCAACCTTAAGGTCAGAAGGACCTGGCGAGGCCAATACCCCATGACACCGGATGGGTTTCCAATTGTGGGGGCCACCAAAAAATATCCCAATGTAATTAATGCCGTGGGAATGTGCGGCCAGGGTTATATGTTGGGACCCGGATTAGGGGAATTATTAACCCGAATTGTGACTTGTGAATTGACAGATGATGATTTAGATGTTTTAAAACATTTTAACCTCTACCGAAAATTTGACGGTTCAGAGCAATTTAAATAAAAATATTTCACAGGATTCCGAAATGTTTAAAAGAGCAAAGCAGAGCAGAGTATTCCAGGATGTGGTGGAACAGGTACAAGATGCCATCATTAGCGGTAAACTTAAACCAGGGACACGGCTTCCGGCGGAAAGGGAGCTCAAGGACATGTTCAACACCTCCAGAGGAACCTTGAGAGAAGCATTGCGCGTTCTCGAACAAAAGGGGCTTATTGAAATCAAACTGGGGGTATCCGGTGGTGCCATTGTCAAGCAGATTGATGCGGAACCCATTATTGAGTCCCTGGCTCTTTTAATCCGATCCGGAGAAATATCCCCCCACCATCTGGCGGAGTTCAGGATGAAACTGGAAGGCGGTCTGGTGGAACTTGCCACCAATAGAGCCACCAAAGAAGAAATTAATGAAATGGAAGCCCTGTGGCAGCAGGCAAAAGACTGCTACGACAGGGAGGACTTTGAAAGTTTTCTCAAAGCTGATGAAAAGATGCATACAATGCTCGGTAAAATGACCAAGAATCCGGTATTCCGATTCATCCAGAAAACCATCCATGACAACATCCACGAATACTATGATGAATACCTGGCCATGGACAAAGACCGGACCATGGAAAACCTCAATGATTTTGAAAAAATCATCCAGGCCATCAAGAATAAAGATGATCAGACTGCCTCAGCCATTATCCAGGATCATGTGAAACGGTTTAGCGATAAAATGGAGAAAAAAAAGGCAGGCAAATCTTAAAACCACCATTCCACCCGCTAATACTATTCATTTTCAGGTGATATCTCGCGGGCAAAACCTGAAAAATCTACATGCCTTATACTTGTTAACCTGTTCTTTTTATTTGACTATTCACCAACCAGCGTGTTAGGACTACAGAAGCTTTTCTTTCACAGTATTCTAAAAAATCCTTTACTAAGGAGGTCTTGATGTCTGCATTTTCTTTTCAAGAGCATCAAACAGATGAAGTGTTATTTTCTGCCACCCAAGGCATCTTGGGCAACCAGCCAATAAAGACGAAACAAAGAGTTCCCATTGCAGGACCCAGCACGGTCGAATTTCAAGTATGCTGGCCCCGTCCGGGAAGGGAAATGGGTGCAAAAGCCCCCCAAGCCATGTGGCTAACATCTCCGCCCCAGTGCCCCGCACACCCACCACCCTTTCCTAGACCACGTTTTTCTGAACGCATGTGACCTGTGCAATAAATAAAAGGGCACCTTACTGAAATCATAAATTAAGTAGGGTGCCTGCCAAACTTCAATTGTTTTCCAAATGGCATACCACTGATCTCACCCCGTTGAGCATGCTCACATTGCCGAAACAAAAATACTTTTTCAAGGTATCTTCTTTTAATTTTAATTGCCTGAAAATCATCCTGGGTTCACGGATTCCTTCTTCAAAAGCATCTTGAACCTTGCCCCAAAAATCCTCTAAAAAAGCAAGTTTCTGTCTGATCCGCTCTTTTCCCTTTTCCCTTTTGGGAAA
>JAAEMC010000786.1 GCA_024225895.1 Desulfobacteraceae bacterium
TAGAATTTGAAGGCCATAATCTATTAAGCATGAATGAAAAAAAAATGGCTGGATTCAGGGGAGCCAGGATTTCCATGATTTTTCAGGAGCCCATGACATCGCTGGACCCCTGTTATACCATTGGCAATCAGCTCACCGAAGCATTGACGGCACACAAAAAAGTATCATTCTCAGAGGCAAAAGACCGGGCTGTATTCCTGCTTGAAAAGGTGGGTATCACAGGATCGGCTTCCCGTCTTAAACAATATCCCCACCAGCTTTCAGGCGGACTTCGGCAGCGGATCATGATTGCCATGGGCCTTATGTGCGGGCCTTCTCTGATCATTGCTGATGAACCCACAACTGCTTTAGATGTAACCATCCAGGCCCAGATTATGGGACTTCTTGCTTCCATACAAAAGGAATTCAATATGGGCATGCTCCTGATTACCCATGATTTGGGTGTTGTCTCCAGGGTAGCAGATGATGTCATAATTATGTATTGCGGGCAGGTAGTGGAAACAGGGAATATTAAGCAGATTTTTAAGAATCCTCTTCATCCTTATACAAAAGGACTCATGGAATGTATCCCGGTTCCCGGCAAAACAAATCCGGGGGGAGAACTTGGAACCATACCCGGCATTGTCCCCACGCCTATTGGTGAATTATGGGGATGTTCTTTCCGCAGCAGATGCAGCCTTGCCGAAAATGAATGTGCGGCCAAAGACCTGGAACTGACTACAGTATCAGACCAGCGATCATTTAGATGTATTAGACAGATAAAAAAAATCAACGCAACTGCTTTAAACTCAGGAGAGATGACCTGATGGTTGAATTTGCATTAAAAACCGAAAATATTACAAAGGACTACCAGGTCAGCGCGGGAGTATTTCGCGGCAAAAAGACATTGAAAGCGGTTAACGGGGTCAGTCTATCTATCCCTAAAGGATCTATTCTCGGGCTTGTAGGGGAATCCGGGTGTGGCAAGACCACCATTGCTAAAATGATTCTAGGACTTGAAAAAAAAACCAGCGGAGATCTTTATATTGGTGAAAAAAATATTTCATCAATGCGCCACAAAGAGATTGCAAAAATCATTCAGCCTGTTTTTCAGGATCCCTATTCCTCCCTGAATCCCCGTAAATCCATATCAAAAATTGTTTCACTTCCCTTAAGAGCTCAAGGACTCTCAAACGGAATCAAGGATATTGAACAAAAGGTGGATGAGATCATGGAAATTGTTGGGCTGCCTCCAAGGCTGAAATATAATTATCCCAACCAATTGTCCGGGGGGCAGCGCCAGAGAGTTGCAGTAGCAAGGGCATTGATCATGCGGCCTGAAATAGTGCTCTGCGATGAACCAACTTCTGCTCTGGATGTTTCTGTCCAGGCTCAAATTCTCAATATGCTCCTGGATTTGAGATCAAAATTAAACCTGACGTATTTGTTTATCAGCCATGACCTGGCTGTGGTCGAACATATTGCTACCCATGTGGCAGTGATGTATCTTGGCAGAATTGTAGAAAAGGGAAAGGCGCAGGATCTGTTTAACAATCCCAGCCATCCCTATACTCAGGCTCTTTTGGCATCAGTGTTAACGCCGGAGCCGGAACTGGGACTTCCAAGAATTCAACTGGGTATAGAATACCCAAATCCCATTGATCCGCCTTCGGGATGTACCTTTCACCCAAGATGTACTAAAGCAACAAAAAAATGCTCTAAAGTTGCGCCAGACCCTGTTGTTAAATCGGATAAACTGGTGGAATGCCATTACCCGGATAATTTTTAAAACTCTTGATATAAAACCATTGAATAGGAATTGCATAATGGACAGAAATAAAGCAATAAACAGATCCGTCCAGATTTTTAATGATGATGCTTTTTTTAATCTCCTGGCCGACTGGGTAGCTCTTGATACCGGAAGCCGCAAAGATGATCGAAAACCACAGATGCTGGCATATCTTGAAAACAAGATTACTCCCTATCTTGAACCAATGGAGTTTAACTGCCGTATTGTTGAAAACCAGGTGGAACCCTGTGCACCTTTTTTAATTGCCAGGAGGATTGAAGATGTCTCTTTGCCCGGCATATTGATTTACGGCCACGCAGATACAGTCCCAGGCATGGAAGATGATTGGGAACAGGGCCTTTCTCCTTTAAAGCTGACCCGCAATACACAAAAAAATCTTGATAAATGGTATGGAAGGGGCACAGCAGATAATAAAGGACAGCATTGTGTCAATCTTGCAGCCCTTGATTGTGTGATTAAAGAAAGAGGTTCTTTAGGGTTTAATGTAATCGTGTTGATTGAATCAGGTGAAGAATCCGGCTCTCCAGGGTTACATCAGATTTGCGAGCAGGAAAAAGATTCTTTAAAGGCTGATGTTCTTATTGCATCAGACGGCCCAAGGATTGATCCTGAAGTCCCCACGATTTTTGGCGGGAGCAGGGCTGTATTTAATTTTGATCTTAATATCAATTTAAGAAAAGGCGGGCACCATTCAGGAAACTGGGGAGGTCTTCTTGCCAACCCCGGGATTATCCTTTCCCATGCAATTGCCTCCATGGTGGATTCCAAAGGGAAAATTTTAGTTGATGCGCTTCGGCCTGAAAATATTCCACTAAGTGTTAAAGAGGCCATTGATAAACTTGATGTACAAGGCAAAGGGGGACCAAAGATAGATCCCCAGTGGGGAGAGCCCGGCTTAAGCCCGGCTCAAAAACTATATGGCTGGAATACCCTGGACGTGCTTGCCTTTGTATGCGGTGATCCCGGACAGCCTGTTAATGCTATCCCGCCAGAGGCATGGGCTCGATGTCATATCCGATTTACTGCTGATTCAGACCCTGATACTTTTATTCCTGCAATCAGAAGCCACCTGGATCATAACGGTTTTGACATGGTGGATGTTGAACCGGTGCCGAACAACTATGGAATTGCCACCCGAATGAGTTCCGATAACCCTTGGATTCAATTTGTATCATCCTCTTTTGAAACCACCATGAATAAATTAGGCAAAAAGGATAAAAAAGTAGCATTTTTGCCCAATCTCGGCGGAACTTTGCCCAATGATGCGTTCAGTCATGTCATCGGCATGCCCACTATCTGGGTACCTCACTCATATGGCGGCTGCAACCAGCATGCGCCCAATGAGCATTTTTTGGGGAAAATTGCATTTGAAGGCCTGGCACTCATGACTGGACTCTTCTGGGATATAGCAGAAAACAGCACTGAGATTTTTAAAAAAGGTAATTTAAAATGATATCTGTCGCAGAATTATTAAAGAACAGTTTTAAAGAACATAACCAAAAAACAGCTGTATCTTTTATAAAAGGTAATACAACCGAGACCAGAATGTCTTTTCATGATCTGGACTTAAATTCAAATAGAATGGCTAACCTTCTTTTAAAACATGGAGTAAAAAAATCAGACAATGTTATTATGCTCCTGGATAAATCTCTAATTTTTGTTGTTATTTATATTGCTCTTCAAAAAATAGGAGCCGTATGTGTACCACTGAATCCAGGGTTCAAGAAGAATGAATTAACTTATCTTTTATCTGATGCAGAACCATCCATAGTTATTATCCCCCCTGACAAAGCCGAAATGATCAGACAAATTGATTCCAACTTAACCTGTATGGAGATTGATACAAAAATTGCTTTTCACGGTATGGATTTTCTTAAATCCTGTTCCAAAAAATTGGAAACAATAAATATGGAACCTGATGATCCTGGGCTGATCATTTATACATCAGGAACAACCGGTGATCCCAAAGGTGCTGTTTTAACCCAGAAAAATCTGGTTCATGATGCACAAAATATTATTTCCATTTGGGAAATCTCAGACTCTGATACATTATGCCATGCTCTCCCTCTTTTTCATCTTCACGGATTATGTTTTGCCCTTCAGACAGCATTGATATCAGGGGCACATGTGGTAATGCTTGATATATTCAATCCTGAAAGTGTGATTGATATTTTAAAGGAGAATAAGGGAGATATGGCCTGCACTATGTTTATGGGAGTACCGGCTATGTACTCAAAGCTCCTTGATACGCTTCAAGGCCAAACATTCGGTTTTGATCACATGAGGCTGTGGACATCAGGCTCCGCTCCCCTTCCGGCTAAAGAATTTCAGAGGATCAAACATGCATTTGGCAAAGAACCTGTGGAACGGGAGGGTATGTCAGAAACCGGTATGAATTTTTCCAACCCTTTACATGGTGAAAAAAAACCCGGTTCCATTGGGATTGCACTTCCCGGTGTTGAGGTAAAAATTGTTGATCCTGAGACATTGCTGGACGTAGAGTCTGGCCAGGTTGGTGAATTTTGGTTAAAATCAGACTCTATTATATCCGGTTACTGGAAAAAACCCGAAAAAACTGAACAGACTTTTGAACAAGGCTGGTTTAAAACCGGAGATCTTGGAAAAAAAGATCGAGATGAATATTATTACCTTACTGACCGAATAAAGAATATTATCATCACAGGGGGAGAAAATGTTTCTCCCAGTGAAATAGAGACAGTAATTAACCGATTAGATGAGGTGGTTGAATCATCGGTACTGGGGATTCCCGATGAAAAATGGGGAGAAAAAATTGTAGCTGCAATAGTAAAAAATCCAACAACAGGAGATATAACTAATGCAGTCAAGACCATTTGCAAAAAAAATCTCCATAACTGGAAATGCCCAAAGGAAATCATTTTTGTTGGAGCA
>JAAEMC010000787.1 GCA_024225895.1 Desulfobacteraceae bacterium
ATTTTAAAAGAAATAGTGGATTCCGAAGCAGGAATGGAAGGCACCTTTGAAATGACAAAAGGCAGGCTTTTCTCCTCTACCGTCTTTGCAAAAGGAGGGATGGAGGTGGAGGATATCGGTTCAGAAAAAACAAAACCTGCTTCTATCTTTGTAGGCACCTCCTATTACCTGAAAAACGAACTTGAAAACATTAGTGAAGTCATTGAAAGAAGACAGCATATTCTGGAGTTCAAGACCATGGAAAAAAACAAGCTTGAAAATAAATTAAAAAACATATTGGACAAGCTTGGAAAGGCCACCCTGACCCGACATGAATCCTTTGCAATCATTAACGAAGTCGAAAGCAAGGAAGATCAAATCTCATATAAACGTCTGGCTGAACTCCAAAAAAAGCTGGATGATGCAGACAAGGAAACCCATGAGCTTAAAGACCAAAAAAATCTCTGCCAATTAAAATTAAAAAAATTGGAAAATGAGATTTTGAATAGTTCCAATGCTGTAAAACAAAGCGTCAAAGAAAAGTTCCATCTAAAGAGACTTGATGAAAAAAATCGCCCCAAACCCATCCTGAAAGCCACGGGCAGAGTTGTCTCCGGCACCAGAATCAGCGGACAATATGCTTCTAAGATATTAAGTGAATCAATTAGCAATATTAAAATAATGGAAGTCAACAATAGTGAAGATTCGAGCCGGCAAATATGGGAAATGGCAATCACGGAGTTATAAATGCCTTTTATTAAAAGTACCTGTTTCTTTGTTTTGTATATTAAACGCCTATAAATGAAAATACTGCATACTTCAGACTGGCATATAGGCCAAAACCTGATGTTTCAAGACCGATCAGCAGAACATGAACAATTCCTTTTATGGCTGACCCACTTAATACAAAAGGAAACTATTGATCTTGTGATTGTTGCAGGCGATATCTTTGACACTGCCACACCACCTAATTATGCATTAAAGCTATACTTTCAATTTTTAGCATCCTTGAAAAATACTGCTTGTAAAGACATTATTATCATTGCCGGCAACCATGATTCAGCCGCTGTCCTCAATGCCCCGAAACAATTACTCAAAGCATTGAATATCCATGTTATAGCCGGTGTTTCAGACACCATTGAAGATCAGATAATTATTGCAAAAAGTGATAAAGGCGCTGCCGCAGCCATGGTTTGTGCCGTCCCTTTTTTGCGGGACCATGAAATTCGAAAATCATTACCTGGTGAATCCTTTGAAGACAAAAACAGGGCCATGGCCCAGGGCATTAAGGCTCATTATGAAAAGATCGAAACCCTGGCACTAAAACAAATTCAAAAAAAAGGCTTTCAAAACATACCTTTGGTTGCCACAGGCCATCTTTTTGCTGCCGGCGGCAAAATTAGAGAAGACGAGCATCTTAGGGAAATCCATGTCGGCAGCATTGAAAAATTCAATATTGCCCAACTTCCAAAAAGCTTTGGTTACGTAGCCCTGGGACACCTTCACAATTGCCAGAAAGTTAGCAATAAAAATCATATTCGTTACTCAGGGTCCCCCATTCCCTTGAGCTTTGGTGAGGCAGATACCACAAAAATAGTGCTGAAAATTGAATTTTTAAATTCAAACACATCTCCAAAAATATCAGAGATTAAGATCCCTTTATTCCAAGAATTAGTCAGGTTCAAAGGCAGTCTTGAAAATATTTTGTCAAAAATGGCCCGGCACAAAATTAAAGAGGCAGAGACATGTGCCTGGGCTGAATTTATTATTACTGACGGATGGACACCAATGGCAGAAGAAAAAATAAGAAAAGAATCCCGGCAACTTGGGTTTACAGTATTCGCCATTAAAAAGGAACGATTGAACAGGCAGTCAAAAATCACATCCCAAGCAAGGGATCTGGATTATTTTTCCCCCCGGGATATATTTAAAAAAAGATTGGCGTTAGAAAAAGACCCAACTGCCTGTAAAAAGGAAGACCTCATACTCGCGTTTGACGAAATACTGACCCTGGTCCAGGAA
>JAAEMC010000788.1 GCA_024225895.1 Desulfobacteraceae bacterium
TGGCCGGTATTATTGCAGCCATGAAAGTAAAAAAAGAAAAAATGACCGGACAGACCTATATAGTCCATGGTGCAGGGGCTGGCGGCATTGGCATTGCCGAACAGATTAAGACCGAACTTTTAGAGCTTGGAATGGAAGAACAAGACGCTATTGACAAGATATTTACCCTGGATTCCAGGGGAGTGGTCACCACAGACCGCAAGCTTGAATCATACAAGGAAAAATTTGCAAAAGATCCGGCAAAACTTTCCTGGCTGAAGTCTTCAAAAGACAACACCCTGCTAAATACCATAAAGAATGAAAAGGTCACCGTCCTTATCGGGACTTCCGGACAGCCAAATTGTTTTACCAAAGAGGTGGTACAAGCCGTTGCTAAAAATACTGACAGACCGGTCGTTCTGCCTTTAAGCAATCCCACGGCAAATACTGAAGCATTACCAAAAGACATTTATCAATGGACTGACGGAAAGGCCCTTGTAGCAACCGGCTCACCATTTGATCCCGTGCACCATGACGGCAAGGACTATAGAATCGGGCAGATGAACAATGCCTTTGTATTCCCGGGTGTAGGGCTTGGTGTGGTGGCATCCGGTGCATCCGAGGTCCTTCCGGTCTTCTTTTCGGCAGCCGCTCATGCAGTTGCCGATTTTGTCAGTGAAAACGATATAAAAAATGGTATTCTCTGCCCGCCTTTGGAAACACTGCGGGAAGTTTCCATGGAAGTAGCCAAAAATGTAGGGGCCGAAGCCATTAAGGCCGGTATTGCGAAAAAAGATTGTGCATTCTCTGAATTCAAGCATAAAAATGATCCGACAAAATTAAACAAAATCATTGAAAACATAGGCTGGACTCCCCAGTATTTTGCTGTAAAATAAATTGTGAACAAACCACAAATAAAAGCGGTCGCCGGGTTGATATTGTTAAACCGGCGGCTGTTTCTCCTTGGTTAAAAAGTTTATTTGTCTAAAGAACAGCTCCTTGTCTTTTCCAAAATTTACAAACCCAAAATCCGATTTGACTTTTGCAGGCCAAACACCTAAAATTACAATTAATATATAAAATTCGTACCACAATTTAACCCCATAAAAGTAACACTTACTCCGACAGGACGATATTATTATGAATAATAAGCAAAAAATTCAAATGGTCTTACGCAGTATTTTAATTTTATTTTTCTTATTCTCAACTTGCTGTTTTGCCGCAGATACCATCACCTTTTCTTTAATTGAATCCCCTCCGTTTACGACTGATACAATGGAAAAAAAAGGCATTGAACCTGAAATTGTCTCTGCTGTTTTTAAAAATATGGGCATGGATGCAAATTATAAGTTCCTGCCCGCAGCCAGAGTCTATGAAACGGCAAAAGCCGGGAAATCAGCAGGAATAGTTGGCTGGGTCTGGTCTGAAGAAAGAGCAAAATCATTTTATTACACTGATGAAATTATGCGAGCGCCCCTGGTCTTTTTTCATCTCAAAACCTTTGATTTTGGCTGGCAAACAATGGACGATCTGAAAGAAATCCCCATTGGAACGGTTTTAAAAAATTATTATGGCCCCAAGTTTCATCAGGCCGCAGATACCAAGAAGATTTCGATTTATGAAATCAGAAATGAAAAGACCGCCTACAAAACACTGTTGGGTGGACGCATTAAGCTTCTTCCTGTTAACCAATATGTCGGATATGGGAGTGTTAAAGAATCATTTGGCCAAAAAGCAGTTGAGAAAATCACCCATCATCCGCGGCCTTTAAAGACCTCTGTATACCATCTGTTACTTTCCAAAAGTTACCCTGGAAATGATGCACTTGTTAAGCGGTTTAACCAGGGGTTAAGTGCAATAAAAAAAAGCAGAGAATATGATAAGATAATTGGCTCATATAATCTTAAATAAAGTCGGCTTTAATACGAAAAACATATCAATTATTCATAAGGTAATTAAAACAGATAATGATAAGATGGAATAAAAGTTTTACGATATTGTTTTTGACAATGTTTCTATTTTTCTTTGAAATAATTCCTTGTAATGCAAAGGTGGAAAAAATCCGGCTTAGCCTAGTGGAATCTCCCCCCTTTATGTCTAAAAACCTGGAAGGTTTTGGATTAGAGCCCCAAGTGATCAATGCTGCCTTTCAAGAAATGAAAATTGATGTGGAATACCGGTTTCTGCCACCGGCAAGAGCATTTGAGAATTCAAAGAGCGGTGAAATAGAGGGTGCTGTCGGTTGGGTCTATACCGATGAGCGGCTACAGTGGTTTTATTATAGTGACGAACTTATTAAAGCCCCCCTGCTTTTTTTCCATTTAAAATCTTTTAACTTTAACTGGACCACAATGGAGGATTTGAAAAACATTCCCATTGGTGTGGTCTTGAAAAACCACTATGGCGATGAATTCCAAAAGGCCTTGGATGACCAAAAACTAAAAATTTACAAGGTCGGAAAAGATGAACTTTTATTCAGGATGCTGCAAAACAAAAACATAAAACTTTTACCTGCCAATCTCTATGTGGGATACGGATTTATCAACAAGATGTTTGATAAAAAATCTGCCCAGCAGTTTACCCACCATCCCAGACCGATAAAAATTTCTGTTTACCATGTACTGTTCTCAAAAAAGGTTCTGGAAAATGAGAAAACGGTAAAATTATTCAACCAGGGGTTACGCGAAATCAAAGAAAACGGAACTTACGATAAAATCGTTCGTAAATTTTTAATGGAATAATAAATTCCAAGACCGCTTTTTCCGGCACCGGTCTTGGAAAGATATATACATATCAAAACAAGGGCTGCAAATACAAATTTTTCGTACACAACTGAAGCAAAATCTGTTATATTCTATTGAAAGAAACTAAACTGTCAAAGAATCATTAGAAAAATTGATGGAAAAACAGATCATGGGAAACAGGCATCTCCAATTGTCTGGGATTTTTCCGACCGTATTTCAGACGAACATATTAAATATAAGTCATAATGAACATGACAGGCAAATGAATTGTTAAATCTTCATAGGTTTATGCATAAGCATTTTATCTTCTGTTTTCGGCGCATTACAATACAAAAAGGACTTAAGAATTATGAAAATCGGGACTAAAATAACGCTGGTATTTCTCTTGTTTTATGTCTTGATCAGCCTGGGAATCAATTATTATTATTTTAAAAAGGAAAAAAGTTCATTATATCAAAGTTTCAACAATGAAATCCTTTATACTAATTCTCTGATTAAACAGGTTAACACTATTCCCATGTTCAATTTAAACATGGAAGAAATCCAAAAAAATATCCAGGCGTTTTTAAATAATCCCCACATCGTCACCATCAAGGTGCGGGAAATCAATAATACTTTTGTTTTAAATTTTGACAAAGAAGATTATCCCCAGCATTCCAATACCGTTATCAGACAAGTAGATTTAGATTTTGACCAGATGGTGCTTGGCGAAATTACCATTGCATATTCAACCTATGAAATCGACCAGAACATCAAAAGTTCCAGATGGTTCTTTGCGATTTCCGGTATAGTGCAAGTATTCATTATTTCCATTTTAATTTTATTTCTGACAAAAAGAATTGTTAGGCCCATCATTGAATTATCGGATATCTCCACAAAAATCGCAGGCGGAAGTTTTAACGAGGATATCAAGGTACACAGCAATGATGAGGTGGGTGTTCTGGCAAAAAGTTTTATTACAATGCAGGATTCCATTAACGAAGTTATCCAGCAGTTAAAAGATTCCAAGCAAAAACTATCCCAGCATGTTGAATCCACACCAGTCGGTGTTATAGAGCTGGATAACAATCTTAATATTGTAGAGTGGAACAAAGCCGCCTATACACTTTTTAGTTTTGATGAGGCAGACGCTGTCGGCCAAAATCTTCTTGATCTGATTGTTCCCGAGGATTTCAGGCCGCAAATGCAGACCAGGATTGAAGAAATTTTACATGAAAAAACAGGTAAAAGTATTATCTGCGACAATATTTCCAAAGACAAAACTTCATTGATATGCGAATGGTTTATCACCACTTTGGTAAGAAATGACGGGTCTGTTGCCGGCATTGCTGCAATGGTCATGGATATTACCCGACGTGTTGAAGCTGAAAAGCAGTTGAGGCAAATGAATGAAGTTCTGGAAGAAAAAGTTAAGGACCGCACAAAAAAATTTGAGGAAGCCCGGGATATTGCAGTGAGGGCCACCCATGCAAAAAGTGAATTCTTAGCCAACATGAGCCATGAAATCCGGACCCCGTTAAACGGTATCATTACCTCTGCAGAACTGGCCCTTGAGTTAAACCAGGATTCCCAAGTTTACAAATACCTGAACATGATCTATTCCTCGGGCGATATATTGCTCCAGATTATCAATGATATCCTTGATTTTTCAAAAATTGAAGCAGGCAAGCTGGATATGGAGATGGCGCCTTTCAGGCTGGACGAAATCATTGATCAATTGATGGACGCATTTGTTATACGAACCAAGTCAAAACATATAGAACTGCTGGTAGATCTTGAACCCGGTGCACCGGTTGCCCTTATCGGAGATTCCTACCGGCTGCAGCAAGTGATTCGGAATCTGATCAACAATGCGGTAAAATTCACAAAAAAAGATGGCAATATTGTCCTGGGTGTAAATGTTTGCCCCAATGCGGAATCCAAACCTTTAAAAGAGGGTTTCATACAACTGCAATTCGTCATTAAAGACACAGGGATCGGCATTAAAAAAGACAAAGTGGATCAAATATTTAAAGCATTCTCCCAGGCCGACACATCAACAACCAGAAAATATGGCGGAACCGGCCTTGGATTGGCTATCTGCCAGAGAATTGTAGAAATGATGGATGGTGAAATATGGGTGGAAAGTGACTATGGTCAAGGTTCTTCATTCTTTTTCAGGATTGGTTTGGAAATGCAGCCCAAAGATTCTCAGAAAACATACTATACCGGGGAAGATATCTTCAAATCCTCGGTATTAATCATTGATGATTGCGAACAATCCCAACTCATCTTGGAAAAAATAATACGATCCTTTGGCTGCAAGGCCAAAGCCGTGGGCTCCGGAAAAGAGGCCATTACCATTTTAAAAGAATATAAAGGGCAAAAAATACCTTATGATCTTATTATTATGGACTGGCGTATGCCGGGTATGAATGGCATGGAGGCATCGACTGTGATCCGCTCTGAAATGGGCATTGATATTCCCATTATTATGTTGACCGCCTTTGGGCATGAAAAAGAGCGAAAGGCTGCAAAAGAAATCGGTATTAACCAGTTTTTAAAAAAGCCGGTCAACCAATCCATTATTTATAATGCCATCATTGAAATCTTTGGACAGGACAATCCAGATCTATCCAAAAAGAAATTACGCCATTCCGCCAACATCTCTTCCTATTTTAAAGATTTAAAAGGTATTAAACTGGTATTGGCTGAAGACAATCTTATCAACCAGGAAATTGCCGTGGATGTGCTGGAAAGTGCAGGTATTCGCGTAAAAGTTGCCAATAACGGCCAAGAAGCTGTCCAACTTGTAGAAACCGGTGAATTTGAACTGGTTTTAATGGATGTTCAAATGCCGGTTCTGGACGGGTATGGCGCCACCAAAAAGATCCGGGAAAACACTGATTTTTCAGATATTCCCATCATTGCAATGACAGCCCATGCCTTAAAGGGAGACCGGGAAAAATGCATTGAAGCCGGAATGAATGAATATGTGACCAAACCGATCAATCGTAAGAATTTATTCTATACCATTTCAAAAGTCCTGAACTTGAAAATGGTTGACAAACTATCTGATGAAAAGAATGTCGTGGATGATCTTGATGAAGTCGGTACTCAAGAGCTGCCTGATTTGCCGGGGATTGATGTTGAGTCTGCACTCTCGTCTTTGGGCATCGGTCTGAAAACCTACCTGAAAGTTGTTGTTAAATTCATTCGCCAAAACAGGGAGAGCGGTAAAGAGTTAGAAGAGCTGATAAAAAATGAAGACTGGATAAAATTAAAGGCAAAAGCCCACTATATTAAGGGTGCTGCTTATAATATCGGTGCAAACGAATTGGGCAATCTGATGAAGGAAATTGAAACAAACTCTCAAAATAGTAATGGATCTGAATTTGACACAGGTTTACTGGATAATGCTCAAAAAGTCTTAAATGATCTACAGAAAACATTGCCGTTGCTGGACAATGACAAAGAAATGCCTCAGAAACCTGTTGACAATGAACCGGTCAGCAGCAAGAAACTAATCGACCAGTTGGATGAATTGATAAGCGCATTTGAACAATCCAATCCAGATGATATCAATGATAAATTCAAAGATATCAGACATAAAATTAATTCTGCAGCAGCAGATAAAATTAACGACATGATCTCTGATTATGAATTTGACGAGCCGCAACGCATTTTAATGGAAATCAAAGAAACTCTGCAATAAAGATCCAAGGAAACAGTATTTTCTTATTATCCTGTTTGGCCTTTATTATTGCGGGCCGGGTTTTCCAACTCTTTTATCCGCAATCCTTGGGCAGGCGATATATTCCCACCCTAATAAAAGGTGTTCACAAAATCTCAATCTTTAATTTTAATTCCGATCCGATGAAGCCTGCCGTCCTGTGATGCCGCATCTCAATAAGTAACAGCCGCCAATATGATGGATGATTTTATTTTGGCCAAGTTCCACATCCTGAACCTTGTGAAATCCGCTCTGATGATAGACTGGCAAGGCCACATTATTGTCTTTGAACACAATCAAGCTCAATCTTTTATACTTGTTTTCCACTGCCTTTTCTTTGGTACAGGCAA
>JAAEMC010000789.1 GCA_024225895.1 Desulfobacteraceae bacterium
CATCAATTTGCTATGTCACTTGTAAGTTATAAGGTTGTATAAGGATTTCAGCCGATATTCCTAAACCTTTTTGAAGCTCTCTTATCATGGTAATGGACAACGATCTTTTTTTATTTAATATCTCTGATACTCGTGCCCGCGAACCAATAAGCGGGATTAAGTCTTTACGGGATAGTCCCTGACTTTCCATTTGATGAATGATAGCTTCTACAGGCTCAGGTGGAAGTATTGGATGATGTTTTTCTTCATACGCCTCGATAAGGGTTACTAATACATCAAGCTTATCTCCTTTAGGAGTATCTTTTTGAGCAAACATTAATTTTTCAGTTTCTTTCAAAGCCTCATGATAATCATTTTCTGTTTTTATAGGTTTAATATTCATATAGCCACCTCATATTGTTGTTGTATCAATTTTATCATAATCCTTGTGGTTACCGATAAAGCGTATATAAATAATACCGAAGTCGTAATTGATTGCTACCACGAGGCGATAAGTGTTACCTTTTATATTGAAAATTATACGGTTATTGGCAACAAAACTGGCATTTCTGTAATCATTTTTAATGTCGTTTGAAGTTTTCCATTCTGCTAATTTTGCTTTTGCATGCCATGCTTTTAGTGGTTGTTCTGCATCTGCATGGATTTTCCAAAATTCTCTCAACGTCTTTTTTGAAATTATCCTCATGTTTATATATAGACTGTTACCATTTTGGGATCAAGCTTTGTTTTTAGTTTGAAATTAACAGGTTCCAGACTTCCATTACTGGTTTTGCCTCGGATTTCACTACAGATCTGCTTGTTAAAGCTCCCTCCTGCTGACGGAGTCAGCATTCGTCCAATCGCCAGCAATGTGCTTCAGTGAGTCTGAACGAAGCGTAGCGGAGTGGTGTGAAACGCCTTGTTATCATTTATTTTTTTTCAATTGTCGCTGAATACAAACCAGCACCAATTAATCCCAGTCCTCCAGTTACATTAAAAGCCTTTACAAAATTATTTGACTTGAAAGAATCTCGAATTTTATCTGCAAGCAGTGAGTAACCAACTACATTGAGTAGAGCTAATAGTATGAAGGTTATAGATAAAAACATAAATTGAATTGCTATGTTTTGTTGTGGGTTTACAAACTGTGGCATAAAAGCTGAATAAAAGATAATGCCTTTTGGATTTAGTGAAGTTACTAAAAAGACATCTCTAAAAATTGCTTTTGAGCTAAAAGAAGTATTAAGTGAATTTTGTGGTTTGATTTTGCTATTTTCTATCAACATCTTAATACCTAAATAAATCAAATAGGCAGCACCACAGTATTTTATTACTGCAAAGACCATTGAGCACAAAGATAGCAAAGCACTAATCCCTAATAGTGAAAGAAAAATACATAAAGCATCACCAGTTATAACACCTGCTGATAATGGGATACTTGCCTTTTTACCGTGATTTAGGGATTGGCCAACGACATAAATATTAGTCGGGCCAGGCACCACTATTATAATTGAGGCAGTGATAACAAATGTTAACCATATTTCAAATGTCATGATTGTTCCTTTTATAATGATAATTCAAGATGTGACCCCGTCCCGCTTGCTGACCGACCCCGTCTCCATAATACATTATCAAGTTGAACCCTTCCAATCTTACAAAGGGGACCTGATTTGAGAACGGCCTGTGCAATAGGTCTATAGATCATCCGGTATTCTTATTGCTTTGTCGCTCTGAAGATCTATCGCTTCTTCAGGGCAGAAGTGCGAACAGCGTTCACATCCAAAACAAAGTTTTTCATCCAGCACGATTTCATCATCAACAATTGACCTTGCTCCAAAAAAACAATTATCTATGCACTCACTGCAAAGAATACATTTTTCATGATCTGTTTCAACAAAATATCCTGATTTTTTGAAATGGGTGAAATCACCATCTGTGGCCATGTCTTCAAGGATCGAGCAGCAGCAAGTGCAGCAACTGCATATTTCCGTAATCTTTTTGTTGTCTTTCCGATAAAACAGATGATTGATATCGCCCCGATTTCTGGTCTTTTCAAGAATGGAAAAAGCCTGGGCCTTGGAAATTGGTTTTGTCTCTTTTAAATCTTCTTGTGCTGCATCTGCAAACAAAAGGCAAACTTTTGATTCTTCCTGTCTGCAATTTCCTTTTTTTAACCGGCAGGGGCATTCCCTAAGAAAAACCTCTCCTGATTCGTCTAGCACTTTGCTTGCAATATCCGGCGGAATAATAAATACATATGTATCAATATTATAAGAGTTGCACATCTCATTTGTCCTGTTTTGATAATTAAAACCATTTTACAACGTTTTTTTCATATCTTATAATTTCGCAGCCGGTTTTTCTGTAGTCATGGCTACAAATGATGAAAAAAAATTAAATCCGTGGAGGTAATATAATTGTTTTCCCCGATTTTAACAACCTGCCGGAATCAATAAGTGCCTTCATTGTTTTTGTAATGCTGACACGGTGTGCCCCAATAAGAAACCCCATTTCTTCATGGGTAAGCGACAGAAGTATTGCTGTTCCTTCCAGTGTCTTTTTCCCGTGCTCGGCAGCTATGTTTGACAAAACATTATACAACCGGTCTTCAAGGCTGATTGAGGCCATGCTGCCAAGCCGGTTTGTCAATTTAGAAATTCGTTGGCTCATATTTTTTATTATTTGAAGGCTTATTCTCGGGTAAGCTAATATCAGTTTTTCAAAATCGGCTTTTTTTAATCCACAGATAAGCGTAGGCTCTAAACATTTTGCACTTACAGGGTAATTGGTTTCTTCGGAGAACAAATTTTCACCAATCGTATCTCCGGTTTTTCGATAATCAAGAACTATTTTTGAACCGTCTTTTGTTACTTTTGTCAGCTTGATTCTGCCTGCCTTGATTAAAAATATTATATCAGCAGAATCTTCTTGTAAAAATATGGTTTCCCCTGCTTCATACTTTTTTCTTGTTGATGCTTTGTTCAGGGCTTCCATCTCATCTGGGGCAAGGTCATAAAAAAACCATAAGTCTGAGAAACAAATTTGTGAAAGTGATATTCCGTCACCGGCTAATTCTTTACAGAAACATTTCAATTTGTATGCTCCTTAAATATTTGATTAAATGTTCTTTTTATAATTAACTTATCCCTAATTGTTGCAGCAAACTTGAATTTTGAGTCCAAAAGGTCATGCAAAATTGTAAGGACAAAAAAGAGAGATGTCGTTTGAAATGCCATGGCTCTATAAATCCCGGCCAAACCGCAGGGAGTTTTTCTGAACACTGATATTCAACTCATCCTGGATATATTCATTTCCCAAAGACCGAAACGGTACATAGGCGATGTTGTAAGATTTGAGTTTGATTTTTTCCAGGGGCAGGATATCTGTTATTTCCAGTTTGTTGGCATAAATTTCTTTTGTAAAGGGAAAAACCGCCTGGAATCCTTCTTCCAGAGGTAAATCCGCTGGATGAAACTTGGTTTTGGGCATTTTTAAGATCTCGTTTGTATTGATCTGTGCAGCAGTGATTTGCCTGCCTACCCTTAAAAACAGCTTGGGAGTTATCTTAAAGGCAGGGATAAAAAAATAAAAGATCTGGCTTTCATGTGATGCTTGGGGAACCTTTGGCAGGTTGGCTATCTGCATGAACTGGGCATAGCTGTAAAGTTTTAATGTTTTAAATTCCACTTGCATCTGCCAGAAGGGCAAGAAAATGTCTGCGGCTGCCTGGGAATCAAAATACTTTGCCTCCAACTTGTTGATCTTTTTATTCCGGATCAGCCAAAAACTTGTGCAATTAAGGCAGTAAAGCACCATTGAATCGGTTTCTCCTAAAAGGTCCCACCCGCAATTGGGGCAGAGGCTGGGAGTGAATTCAAGGGGATTTGCCATAGGTTTTTTGTCAGGGACAAGATCATCTGGATGCACATTCAAAATTTGCCCGGACAAACCGTCATACAACACCTCTTTGTCCTGGTAAAAGGGGAAAAAAATCAGGCTTAAAATTTCTCCGATATGCACCTTGAGGCCATTGGAGCCGGAGATCATTTTGAGCATTTGATTCCTTGAAATGCTCGGCGCCAGAAAAGAGCCGGGAATCCCATTTTTAATAAATTTAAGGGTCTGGGTCTGGGACCGTAATCCTAAGGATACCGGCAGCCCTTTGGTATCAACAGCCAGAAGAGAATGGTCAATGATCCTGTATCCCGGCGATTTTAGTCCTAAACTGAATTCAAGGCCCTTAAATCGCCAAAAAGGTGCATAGACAACAGGCAGTTTGTTAAATTGTTCCTGCCGCGGTTCCATATAATAACAGGGAAAGGGGTGGGTATGAATAATATTGCGGGTCCTGCAGAACTCGCATTGGACAATAACCTGGGTCTCATCCAGGATCACGGGTGCCCCGCATTGGGGGCACTGCATTTGAATTTGAAAATTAGAGTTTTTCACCGCAGTTATTGCAAAAATTGGACTTGATCAGATTTTTTGTGCCACAGGCTTTGCAGGATTCGCTATCCTGTTTTTTTTCAACTTTTGTACCGCATTTGGGGCAGAATTTGGCATTGGCAGAAAGGTTTTTGCCACAACTTATGCATTGATCAAAGACCATGATCTGGTGGCCGCAAAAGGGGCAAAAGCTGGCATCACCCGGAATCATTTTACCGCAATCCGGGCATTTTTGCTTTTGGCTTTCATTTGCTTTAACGGCTTCTTTGGTTTCGCTCATCTGTGAGATCATGGAAGGAACCATAAACCCCAGCCCCATTCCCATTCCTTCGCCTCCGGCTCCCGGGTTTTCAGCCGCTTTTTCCATGGCAGCGGCTGCCTTTAATTTCATCAGCTTATTCATATCATCAAAAAGCCCTAAAGCGCTTTTGTCATCCATGAGTTTCTGAACTTCCTGTGGCGGGGTGATTGAATTTATAAATAAATCGGTGAGACCCAGGCCGAACCGGCTGAATTCATCCACCAGGCTTTCTTTTAAGCCCTTAGCCCAGGCTTCATATTTCCCCGGAAGATTCAGGATGGTGTCCAGGTTTTCCCCCATATAATCATTGAGTCTTGAGACAATCACCTTGCCGAGATATTCTTCAATATGCTCTGTAGTAAAGTTGGCCATGGTACCAATGAGCGAATTGATAAAGAGAATGGGCTGGATCACTCTTAGATTAAACATGCCAAATGCCCGAAGGCGGATCAGGCCCAGCTCACTGTCCTTGAAGGCCACGGGATCACGGGTCCCCCATTTTAGATTGGGAAAGACCTTCATATTGATAAAATATGCTTCTGCCCTTAAAGG
>JAAEMC010000790.1 GCA_024225895.1 Desulfobacteraceae bacterium
AAATCCAGTAGTTCATTTTACCATCCTTGCCCATGGCTGAAGTCTCCCCGTAATGCGACTTGCCGTCGGCAAATGTTTTTTCAACCGGGCAGTTGTCACATTTTTTATCCCTGCCTTTATATGCCTGGTAACAATAGGTGCCGGGCTGGGGATTAAAATTATGCAGAAACTGGCGGTTGTAGCGCAACAGCTTGTAATCCCGGTTCTGAACAGAGATCATGCACGGGGCATCTTCAAAAAGGGTCCGGTATTCATCCCGCTGGGCATTAAGTTCGCTTTGCTGGATGTTTATCTGGTCGCCCATCCGGTTGATGGCATCTGCAAGCTGCCCCATTTCATCCTCCTGGCCGATATCCACCTTTGTGTCATAATCGCCGCCGGCAATCCTGACGGTTTCATCAATGAGTTTCTGGATGTGTACATTGATGAACCGGTGGGCAAAAAGAAATATAATGGCTGACATGACAACGAACCCAAGCACCGCAAGACCTAAAACGGCATTTTTAGCACTGGTAATCTCCTTGTCCCGGGCTTCAAGGGAAACCACTACATCCAAAGCTCCCAGGATCTTTTTGTCTTCCGGGTGAATGTGGCATTCCGTGGTGCAACCGGGCTCATTATAAATAGGGGTTAAAATGCCAAGGAGGCGAAATCCTTCCGGGGAGTTAAAAATGCGGGTGCGCGGGCCAAGACCCACATGGATCAGCGGAGGATCGGATTTATGGCAGATGTCGCAGGCTTCGTCCTTGATATTGGTCTTTTTATTGACTTCCGACAGGATATTTGAAAATTTAATTTCACCTTCCTTATTGTAGATATGGATCTTTTCTATACCCTGCTGTTTCCCGATATTTTTGATAATCTGGTTGATGTCATCCCTGGAATTAAGGGTCATGGCATAATGGGTGCCCAGCCGGATGGTTTCCGTCAGCCGGTCCGTATCCGTGATCACATGCTTCATCAGGTTTTCGTTCTGGTAATTGATATTAAAGTATGCCCAGGCTGAAATCACCAGTAATAATGATATGCCGGTGGAAATGATCAGCTTGGCAACGATGCTCATGCGAAAGAAGCGGTATTTTTTTTTCATTTGTTGCCACCCGCGTTTATTGGTTAGGTTGCATTGCTTTGCATCTTTGGGATGCATTTTATCGTTGTGTAAAATTGCACTACAGCGCAAGTCAAAAGGGATCTCAGGACAGAACCGTTGTATAAAGCGAGACAGTTGGAACAATGGTGCTCACCGTTATCAGAATTTATTCAAAAGTGCGTTATTTTCAGTTTACCCTTTTCAGAGGCGGGATCAAGGGAATAGTGCGCTTTACTTGAATTCATTAGAGTCGATCCTGTACCGTTTCATGATTTGCTGGAGGGCCTGTCTGTCCATTCCGCATTTTTTGGCGGCCTGGGTAATATTTCCATCGGTTGTGGACAGTTTGGCCCCGATATAATCATGGTTGAATTCAAAAAGCATTTTTTCTTTTGCCTCTTTATACGACAGAGCAGCAATGTCCATGTCTTTGACCGACAAAGTGTTGTTGTGAAACGGCGTGGGTTTTAAAGGAATGTCGCAAAGCTCGATGGTTTCATTTTTTGAATAGAGAATGCCCTGGACCAGGACGTTTTCAAGTTCCCGGATGTTCCCGGGCCAAGGGTGTTTCATGAAAATATCCATGACATCGTCTGCAATCAGTTTGGCCTCTTTTTTCAGCTTTTTGCAATGCTTTGCCAGAAGATGTTCGGCTAAAAGCGGGATGTCTGAAATTCGGTTGCGCAAAGAAGGCAGTTCAATGGAAAGAACATTCAAACGGTAAAAAAGATCCTGTCTAAATTCTTTGTTTGCTATTTTTTTATCCAGGTTGCGGTTGGTGGAGGCAACTATACGGACATCTACCTTGGTGACCTTAGTGCTGCCAAGGGGTTTTACTTCTTTTTCCTGGAGGACCCTGAGCAGCTTGGTCTGGATGGAAGGGCCGATATCTCCGATTTCATCCAGGAAAAGCGTGCCTTTTTCCGCGGCCTGGAAAAGGCCGGCCTTGTCCCGGCTGGCATTGGTAAAAGCACCTTTTTTATATCCGAACAATTCACTTTCCAAGATGTTTTCAGGAATAGTGGCGCAGTTAACAGGAATATACGGGTGATCCTTTCTCGGGCTCAATCCATGGATGGACCGGGCTGTCAGATCCTTTCCTGTCCCGGATTCTCCGGTAATCAATACGGTCACGTCACTTCCCGCCACCAATTTGATTTTGTCAAAGACACGGGCCATGGCGTCACTTTTGCCAATGAACCGTGGGGATCCGAATTCATGTTTCCTCAGAAGCCGTTTGTTTTCTTTGATCAAAAGGCTTCGTTCAATGGCTTTTTGGATTTTGTGGATTATTTCTTCCTGTTCAAAGGGTTTGGACATGAAATCATAGGCCCCGATTTTTATGGCTTTGATAGCTGATTCGATGTTGCCGAACGCAGTCAGCATAACCACGGTTAAATCTGGATATTTATTCTTGATGATTTCCAATAATTCAAATCCGTCCATTCCCGGCATACGGATATCGCAAATTACCAGATCAAAGTGTTGATCTTCTAAAACGGAAAGGGCCATCTTGCCGGAAAAGGCCATGGATACCCGACAGTCAATTTCAGATTCAAGGGTTCGCTGCAACAGGCGTGTCATGTCTTTTTCATCATCAACGGCCAGTATTTTCGCTTTCATTGTTTTTTACCCCTGTTATCAATTATCAAAATGTGAATTATCCGCAGGAAAGCTGATGGTAAAGACAGTTCCTTCACCTTTGCTGCTTTTGACGCGGATGTTTCCCTGGTGGCGTTTGACAATACCGTATCCAACTGAGAGGCCAAGGCCGGTTCCCTGCCCCACGGGTTTTGTTGTGAAAAAGGGATCAAAAATCTTGGCCATGTCTTTTTTGTCAATCCCCTGGCCATTGTCTCTTATTATAATCAGAATTTTATCAGGGCCTATTTTCCGGGTGGTGACTTCAATAATCCCTTTACCATCCACCGCGTGGCAGGCATTGAGTATGAAATTGATCATCACCTGGGAAAGCTCTTGTTCATTGCCGAGAACCGAAAGCTGCTCCTCCTTTTGAGAATTGAATGTCATATTAATCTTACTGAAATCCGAATGATTGGATAGAAATTTAATAACTCCTTCAATCAGTTGGTTGATATCTATCACCACCATTTTAGATGATCCCTTTCTTGAAAAAGCCAAGAGGTCAGTCACAACGGTTTTGCAGTTTTTGACATGCTTTTCAATGATTTTCAAGTCTTCTTTCTGATGATGGGAAGACTGTTTTAGCATAAGCTGTGTATATCCTAAAATAATGCCTATAGGATTGTTGATTTCATGGGCAACACCGGCTGAAAGTTCTCCTAGAGCCGCGAGTTTGTCTGCCTGGGCTATCTGGCGTTCCATTTGTCGTTTTTCATTTACATTTTTAATAAAAAAATGAAAGGATTTTTTATATCCGAATGCACCATAGTCAACCCCACCGGTGACCAGGACCAGCAAAGTTTCACTATCTCCCCTTAAAAACTCGGTCTCCTCGTTTAAAACATATTTATCTGAATCGATTTTTTTTGCAATTCTTTCCCATTCATTGGAATCGGCAAAAAAATTTTTTATGCTCATCTTTTCCATGATCATATACTCTCTTGCATACCCTGTCAGCTCTATCCCGGCTGGATTTATCTCCATGATTTGAAATTCACTGTCCGTAACAATAATGGTATCCAGGGATTGCTCAAAAATTCTTCTGCACTTGTGTTCACTGCTTGTCAGCCTCTCGGTGCGTTCAATGACTTTTTGCTCTAAAGTCTGGTTCAGGTCCATTAGTTCAATATTGGTTTCTTCAAGGCGTTTCCGGCTGAATAAGATATTTTCATTGATTTTCCAGCTTTGATTGAAAAATACCGTGATCAG
>JAAEMC010000791.1 GCA_024225895.1 Desulfobacteraceae bacterium
CAGTGCCCTTCTCATCAATCTTGAATTTTTTACTGGCATGCCGTCATCTGTTATGGCTTTGATCCCTGCCTGCTGCATATCATAAATTTCAGCCAGAGAAATACCTTCAAGACCCTGAGAAATGGCACCAACCGGATAAACCCTTGAAAAGCCGACCTCTTTTGCCCGGTTGATGATAAACTTTGTAACCTGGGAATTATCATTCACCGGCCGGGTGTTAGGCATGGAACAGACAGAGGTAAACCCTCCTTTAGCCGCTGCCATGAGCCCTGTTTCAATGGTTTCTTTATATTCATGCCCAGGCTCTCTTAAGTGGACATGGATATCCATTAAACCCGGAACAAGCAGCAATCTTTTTGCGTCAATGGTTTCATCCAGCAAATCAGGGTCTGGATCATTCGGTTCCATTATGGATTCGATTACAGCATCATTTACCAGGATATCTTTTTTTTCATCCAGATTGCCCGGATCAAGAACCCTTGCCCCTTTAATCCGAATCCGCATTTCGGCTTCCTCCTGCTAATAAATAAAAAAGCGCCATTCTCAACGCCACGCCATTGGTAACCTGCTCCAGTATAATGGAACAATCCGAGTCTGCCACATCACTTGCAATCTCAACCCCCCGGTTCATGGGGCCGGGATGCATGACCAGGACATCTTTTTTTGCCAGTTTTAACCTTTCTTTGTTCAACCCGAAAAGTGAAGCATACTCTCTTTCAGTGGGAAAAAGAATATTCTCCTGTCTTTCTTTCTGGATGCGGAGCGTCATAATAACATCCGCCCCTTCAATGCAGGCGTCCATATTTTTGGCCACTTTGCACCCGAGAGCCTGAACTCCTGCCGGTATCATGGTTTCAGGTGCACTGATGGTGACATGGGCCCCCATTTTAAAAAAGCCTTCAATATCAGAGCGTGCCACTCTTGAATGGGCGATATCACCAATTATAGAGATCTTTAAATCTTTAATTTTCCCTTTTTTTTCCCGGATGGTCATCATGTCCAGAAGGGCTTGTGACGGATGGGCATGAATACCGTCACCGGCATTAATCACAGAGGCATTAACTCTTTTTGCAATCAAATGGGGTGCACCGGATGAAGAATGTCTCAGGACAATCACATCAGGTCTCATGGCTTCCAGATTCTTGGCAGTATCAATCAGGGTTTCTCCCTTTACAATGGAAGAAGAACTCTTGGAAATTGAGATACTGTCTGCAGAAAGCCTTTTGGCGGCTGTATCAAAGGAAAGTTTTGTTCTTGTGGAGGGTTCCTGAAAGAAAAGAACAATGGTTTTTCCCCGCAGCGTGGGAACCTTTTTTATAGGTCTTTCAGAAATTTCCTTCATGCCCTGGGCTGTATCCAGGATGAGGGAAATTTCATTGGTGCTCAATGATCCGATATCCAGAATATCTTTTCTATCAAAGCGCATAATGCACTCCTTATTTTAACAAATTTCCAAGCCGCCCCCACCTTGGACTAATTGCCTCTGAGTCCCAGGACCAATAAATGATAAATGCTTTTCCCCGGACGGCATCCAGATTCACATATCCCCACCATCTGCTGTCATGGCTGTTGTCCCGGTTATCGCCCATGACAAAAAGACAATTTTCAGGAATAGTTCTTTTGGGCATGTTATCGCGCTTAGGTAAAAAACGATGGGGCTCTTGAAAAACGGCATAGGGTTCGTCATCAATGAACTCATTATTCACGCGCAATCGTTTATCCACAATTTCCACGGTATCCCCGCCCACGGCCACCACCCTTTTTATATAATCCTTGGTGGGATCTTTAGGATATTTGAATACAACGATATCCCCTCTTTTGGGATTTTTAAACGGCAGCAGGGTTTTTCCATGGGTATAGGGAATATCCACACCATATACAAATTTACTGACCAGGATATGATCTCCGATGAGAAGGGTATTCATCATGGAACCCGAGGGTATTTTAAATGCCTGCACCATAAAAGTTCTGATAAACATGGCAATGATGACAGCAATAATAATGGCTTCAATATTTTCACGCCAGGAGCTGTTTTGTCTGATTTTTGTCATTGGTTGATTCTGCCCATAACAACGTTAGAACAAGTGCTGTGGTTTGCCCAGAAGAAACTTTCCTTTTTGTATGGATTTTTTTAGGATATCGGCAATTTTTCTGGCCTTGACCATGCTGGATAAGGGAACAGTCGGTATCTTTTTTTCCTTGATCATAATGGAGCCGCTTTTCAGCTCGGCATAGGAAACCTGGCCATAGGATTTGGATTTTCCTTCCGGGTAGTCATAGCCGTAATCAATCACCTGGGTAAACAGCTGATCATCCGAGACTGCTGTATATTTCAGCATCTCTTCATTTAATATGGGAATCGGTATACCCAACCCCACGGAAAGTGAACAGCCATACCCGCGGATGCTTTGCCCCACAAGCCACTGCGGGGACATTTCCTTTAAATCACCAATAACGGATAAGGTTCCGGCAGGTGATAGGGGAGCCCCGTGCAAAGACCTTTCCACCTCACTTTTGTGCTGGGTTCCTGTCCAGGTGACATACCCTTGAGCACCACCCAGAAAAATTCTTGTCCCCAGGCCAATGGTCTTTAAATAGGGGTCATTAAACAAAGGACTTAATTCCCCGGAAGTGGAATAATTGGCATTGCCAATTTCCGGCTTTAATGTTCCCATGTATGTATATTTGATCTTATCGGACCGGTTGATAGCGCAATTATAATTTTGATAGGCATTCCTGGGATTGTTGAGTATGGCATTGGGAAGTTCTTTAAGGGTTACCACCTTTTCTATCCGCCTATTGGGGTAACAATCCGTACCATAGCTTTCCGCTCTGATTTCAACCTCTTTTCCTGCTACAAGATCCTGGATCACATGGCCGCCTCCATAGTTAAATTCCCCTGGATACCGTTTATTTAAAGGATCATCCTCACAGGGTTGCGTGGCGCCAAGATAGCAGTCTACCGCGGCTACGCCGGAATAAGCCAAAACATTGTTAAACCATGTCCGGCTGGTCCTGACCAGGGGGTTTGATTGACCGATATTGATAAAAGCCCCGGAAGAGCACATGGGTGCAAAGGTGCCGGTTGTAACTACGTCCACCTGTTTTGCCGCCTCAACAATTCCTTTATTTTTGGCAATATCTACAATCTCTTCTGCAGTGACAACAACTGCCTCGCCCTGCTCAATTTTCTTATTTATCTCTTCATAGGTTTTATTTATTTTATATTCACCCATACCTGACCTTAACCTGATTAAATTTATTGGTTCTGAATACTTTCTATCTTTGCTGTGACATTATTTTTAATCCAA